>CAYPJB010000039.1:0-17183 GCA_964410845.1 uncultured Bacteroidales bacterium
GAATATCCCAGGGGACTGTTCTACGGAGGCAAAGGGCCGGCTGAATCGCTGAAACTGCTGCAACATCATCTGCCACAATGGATGCCTGAGGCCCGGGAAGTAATGCACTTCGATTACCATACAGGGTTAGGTCGCTGGGCCGATTGTCGTCTGCTGATCGATGTTCCAGATGAGCATGAGGACGCTCAATGGCTGAGTCGCTGGGCTCCTCCAGGCGTAGTCGAATCCGCAGCCAATAATCGCACAGCTTACCATGCACGTGGTTCACTCGGACCCTGGATGAAACACTACGTGTTCCCCAACGCCCATTACCATTATGCTGCAGCAGAGTTTGGTACTTTTGGTAATGTTGCAGTGCTGCGCAGCCTGGTGAAGGAACTGCAAGCCCACTACTCGTGTCAACCCGGTGATCGTTATTACCTGCAAACCAAAAGATTGCTCAGCGAAACCTTTGTACCGCGATCACCCCACTGGCGACGACGTACGTTGGAACAGGGGGTGGGGCTGTGCAGGAAAGCATACGAACAGTTGGCTGCCGATCAGTGATTCACCGCATTGGTTGCGAGTGTCTTCATCCGTTCCTGCACCAGTTTGCTGATAGCCTTGAACTCGGCTGAGCCTGCTGCTCCGACGAGTTCGAACGCCAGGGCTTCCACGGTCGTCAGCACGACACCAGCGTTTTCCATGCGTCGTAATGCCGTGTGATGATCCTGTGGATAACGGCAGGAGACGGCATCGACGGGCAGAAAGACAGAGAATCCTTGCGTGATTAGATCGAGTGCGGTTTGTTGCACACAGACGTGGGTTTCAATGCCGACGAGGATGAGCTTGGGGCGGGCTTCACGTTTGAAGAAGTTCACCACCTCCGGGTTGCCGCAACAACTGAAGCTGACCTTGTCGGGACGGGGGCCGGTCAGCTTGCTGGCGATGCTGGCGATGGTGCCTCCGAGGCCTTTGGGGTATTGTTCCGTGGCCAGGATGGGGATGTTGACTGCCCGGGCAGCATCGATCATGAAAAGGATATCACGTTCAACCACTTCATGGCGAACCACTTTATCGAAGAGCTTTTCCTGCACGTCGATGACGAGAAGCCCGGTATCTGCCGAAGTAGCCAGGAGAGGATTTGCCATGAGAATTCCTGTATCGATTAGTTGTTGATCGCTGTGCGCAACATGCGCAATTGCTCTTCTACCTGCTGCAGTTGGGTGCTCGGTAATACAGATCCACCATAGCGAACAGCATAGTAGGGGGGAACCAGTGCGCCAGGCAGCGTAGCTACTTCGGCAGTATCAGGCTTCAAAGCGAGCTGCTTCTGGGCTCCATTCGCGAATTCCTGAGCTGTATCGTGCGAGGCTAGCTGAATACCCCTGCGTGAGAGTAACTGTACCAGTTGCTCGAAGAAGGGAACCGTCTTGTCTGACGCAATGGCAAGTCCATAGCGTTTCATCCTCCAGCGGTTGCGGAGAATGAGCAGGCCCCAGACGATGCCGACGCTGACGAGCAGGCTGGGGATAACTACGGCAAGAGCCTGCCAGGCATTGAGGGTGCTCCACCAGTTGATGAACCTGCCGATGGAGGTATTCTGGAGTTGTGCCATCAGTCGGGCACGATGAGACTGGCCCGCGACATCCAGGATGAAGAACTCCCAGAGAAAACGGGCAAAGGAGATGGTGGAGGCGTAGCTACTTTCCATCGAGCTTGCATCTCGCACGGGTGCAGCATCGAGAACCATCCAGTTCAGCACCCGGCGACCGTCGCTCAATACGTTTTCATCCACCAGGGCTTCGACCCAGGCATGGGCGTGATACTGCCTGACGACAAAGTAGTTGCCAATGTCATTCCATTCCAGGCCACGGTAGCCGATAACGATACGTGCCGGGATACCCTGGCTTCGAAGCATGATGGCAAGGGCCGAGGCGTAACGCTCGCAGTGCCCCTCTTTCACATTGAAGAGAAAGTCCTCCGTGGGATCGATGGTGGTATCCTGTCGGCGACGTTCCAGCGAATAGGCAAAGTTGTTTTCGGAGAGATACCTTTCGAGAGCTTTGGCACGAGCGCGAGCTGTTGATGTTTTGGGGTCAAGCTTGGCTTTGATGATGGCTTCCTCAGTCAACTTGGCAACCCGTCCGGATTCTTGCACCTTGGCAGGGACTTTGGCCAGTGCCTTGCGATAGTTGGAATATTCTCCGGGTGAATCGAGCAGACGCTGTTCCCATTCCGTGGCATTAAACGTGCCGGAGTAGTCGTGGGTCAGCATCACCGTGCGGGTTTGCTTGGGTAAACTGAGCCAGCATTGTCCTTCGAACATGTTGACGTTCATGGGAGTGGGGACGCGTCCCACGGCGGGGCTGCTGAAGTACCTTCTCTGAAAGCGGGAAGTGACTGGCGGGTCAGCCAGGAAGAGTGGAACGCTGATATCCGTGGTGTAGCGGGAAGTTCGAGGCCGCCCCAGTTCCTGAAGCTGGGACACGTACATATCGAATTCCATACGGATGCAATCGTCTGGTATGGCGGCAGGTGGCGAACTGGAGAGCTGCTGCGCAAAGAAGTTCGATGCCGGGAAGGGAAGCCATACACCGGTGACATCGTTATACACACTGAGGATGTTGCCTCGCAGACGAAGTGAATCAGGCAACTCTACTCGCTGGCCTTGTGCGTTCTTGGCCGAGATCTGCATCACCTGTTCATTACTCATCTGCACGGTGCCCTCGGCATTGAGATCAATGCTCGACGTCGCGCCAGATTCCACGTTCTCATCGCCTCGGAAAAGGCTGGCATCCAGGCCACCCTGGGGCAGGCAGAAGAAGATGATCATCGTGCTGATTAAACAGACCAGAAACCAGCCAGCAGGCTTCAACGAGAACCAGTGTACTTGCGCCTGGGGATCATGCAGCTGGTGAAGTTGTTCCGCTTCGCGACGCAGATAGAAGAGTCTGAATGCCCAAGCCAGGCTGGCCAGGTACATGATCATCAGAATGGGAAAGAAAGGAGCATCCCGATCGAGCCGGGTGCTCATCGCCAGCACGCTGGCCAGCAGAACCTGCACCAGCCCCAGCAGTTGAAGTAACCATTGGTCGCTCGGTGTCTTTGGTCTGAAAAGTTTGGCAAGCAACAGCGAGCAGAGGATGGGGCCCGAGTGTGATACCAGCGAACGTAGCAGGTTTAATTCAGAATCATACGAAAGCGTATCAGGTGCGCGTGATCTGCTGACCAGCCAAAAGACCGAAGCCCCCAGCATTACGGTAGCCAGTGCATTAGACAGCAGGATGGACAGGCAGAACTTGCCTTCCAATGAGTAAGCCACACCCAGGGCCACAAACATGAAGCAGTAGATGTAGGGTGTTTCCGGAGTTGCCTGCCCCAGTTCTGCATAGCCCAGACATGCCACGCTGAGAAGCAGCGTCACGTAGAGACTCATCAACTGGCGATTCAAGATGCTTGACATGCGGATACCTGATGTGCCATGGCAAATCCAGTCTACTTTGATTTGACAGTGATTCCACTCCAAATTGCATTCGGCTGAGAGAGCACCGTGGGTGCATGTTTGCCTTGTAATCTGGTTACTTCGCTGAGGAGTTCCTGTATCTCGTGGTACTGGTTCTCTACCTGCACGGTCAGTTTGGCATTCCAGGTGGCCCCAGCGGGCAATTTCACGATGCGATGGTGTTCCCGTTCGATACTGCGGAAGTTGGGGAAGCCGGTAGCAGGTTCAAGTCCCGTGACATAGCCATCACGTTCGTCAGCGGTGTTCTTCCACACGATGAACCAGGGGAGTGCCTTGGTGCAAAAACGAATGGCACAGGCTTTGTCTTTCTCAGCGGTATGGAGCACGGCCAGGGTATCGCCGTTTTCATCGGGAATGGGTTGATAATAGTTCACACATTCCGACATCCCAGTGGTGGGAGCATCGTAGCTTTCATAGGTACGCATGTGGGTGGCAGCGTTAGCATCGCGTGGCGCGACCTGTATGGCAGGAACCTTCACCTGGCTGCCCTTTTCCAGCAGTGGTTTGCCAAAGTTGCAGTGATAGAGCATCTGCATCTCGGTCTCTTTCGAGGATCGATTTTCTACAAGATCATGTATGCTGAATTGATTGCTGCCTGGCGTGGTGCTGATGACGGTGGTCAGGTGGAGATTGTCGCCGAAGAGGGATGATTCCTGCACCCGCCCGACGATTTCAATGGTATAAGGCGGCGTCTGGGCGACGCGCACTCCGACAAAGTGAGCAGGGGTGTTGGCAATCTTGCCATGCAGGGTGATGTGCCTGCCCAGATCGTCACCGGGTGGGCCATTGAAGGCGATGCCACAACGACAGATCCATTCATCAAAGCCATCGAGCCAGCCCAGGCCGCCTCGCGAATCGAGGTTCACCCACTGGGGATGTACCGGGCCATGGAGCGGTGCATCCCAGCCGAGACGTAAGTCGCGGAACTGGCCACGCCAGATGGAC
Organism: uncultured Bacteroidales bacterium; assembly: GCA_964410845.1. Lineage (GTDB taxonomy): Bacteria > Planctomycetota > Planctomycetia > Gemmatales > HRBIN36 > JAEUIE01. The sequence continues at coordinate 4,451 of CAYPJB010000039.1, forward strand.
ATGCCACGCGTAGGCAGGATGTCGAGCTGGAGCGCACCGTTATCGAGATGGATGAGATCGATGCCGTGTCGCTTGCCACCGGTGAGCGTTCGCTTTTCGATCTTCCAGGGCGTGACAGTGTGATGACTGGGGAGTTGCTGGGAGGTAACGCTCCAGTGATCGAGCCAGATGTTAGATTGGACAGTATCGGTCAGTACCCATTGCACCATATCAGTGGCCATGACACACCTCGACGTGAGCGATATGCCCTACGTTAACGCAGTTCTGGCAGGTTGCAAGGAATCTCCCCTAGACATTTTTGGAACTCTGGACAACACTGCCCTCCACCCCTCAAGGAACGACTTGTGAGCTTGCGAATACTGATTACCGGCGGCACGTTCGATAAACATTACGATGCCATTCAGGGTGAGCTGACGTTCAACGAAAGCCATCTGCCCGCCATCCTTCGGCAAGCCCGGGCCACGTTACCCATTGCCATCGAAGTCTGCCTGCTGAAAGACAGTTTGCAGATGAACGATGTGGACAGGCAAAGTGTCCTGGCCGCCTGCCAGAAGGCCAGCGAGGAACATGTTGTGATTGTGCATGGGACCGATACGATGGTGCAGACGGGGCAACTCCTGCATGATGCCAGTCTGCCCAAGACGATCGTTCTCACCGGGGCCATGGTGCCTTATGCCATCCGTGAATCGGATGCACTGTTTAACCTGGGGTTCGCCCTCGCCGCCGCCCAGTGCCTGCCGCATGGAGTCTACGTTGCCATGAACGCCAGGGTATGGCCGGCGAATCAGGTCACCAAGAACAAGAAGCTGGGGGTGTTTGAGCAGGTTGTCACCTGAGTATCAAGTAGCTCTATTGACAGTGTACCCAGGTAACAACAAATTTCGTGACACAGGTAACGGGTACTCCTGTTACCTGTGATAATCTTCAAGTCAATCTCCATCTGCCATAGGTTAGCAGAGTACCACTAACCTGTGGCACGAATTGAACACTACGCATAAGGCTGCACCGTCGGGGTGATGATCATCTCCGGTACGGAGACACCGGGACGCAAGTTGGCCACGTAGTAAACTGCTTCCGCCACATCGTCGGGGCGGAGAATCACGGCACGACGTTCGGCGGTGACGGGGCTGGGGCGTTGTTCCAGAATCGGCGTATCCACTTCGCCGGGGCAGATGGCAGTGGTGCGGATGCCTGACTCAGCTTCTTCCAGACCTACTGCATGGCTGAGAGCGGTCAGGCCGAACTTGGCAGCGGCGTAGGCGGTGCCGCCGAGTTTGTTGGCACGCTTGCCTGATACCGACGAGATGTTGATAATGTGCCCGGAAGATTGCTTGATCATTCCTGGGATTACTGCACGGGTCAGGTAGAAGGCTGAATCGAGATTGCCTTGAATGGTCTGTTGCCAACCTTCGATGGTGAGATTACGGATGTAGCGTTCCTTGAGATTCATGCCGGCATTGTTGATGAGGATGTCGATGCCGCCGAAGGATTTCACCACAGCTGCGACGGTAGCTTCCACTTGTTCGGGCACAGTGGCATCGCAAACGTGAACGATGGCCTTGCCCCCGGTTTGCCGGGCAGTTTCGTTCAGTCGCTCCAGGTTGCGTCCCAGGATAGCTACCCTGGCCCCGGCTTCTACCAACTTTACGGCGATGGCACGTCCGATGCCACTGCCGCCGCCAGTGAGAATTACCCGTTTACCTGCCAGCCGATTTTCCAGAGTTGCCATGTTGACATCCTAATCAATGATCTTGTTGAGTGGATATTCTACCAGTCCTCGAGCCCCGGCGGCTTTCAGTTTCGGGATGATGTTGCGAACGACGGTTTCTTCCAGGATCGTGTTTACATCCACCCAGGTCGGATCAGCGAGCGGGGAAAGGGTAGGGGTTTGCAGAGCAGGTAGGATGGCAAGCACTGCATCCAGATCCTTCCGCTGCACGTTCATCATCAGGCCTACTTTGCCTTCAGCATTGATGGCACCCTGCAGGAGCAGCACGATGTCTTCGATCTTCTGTTTCTTCCACGGGTCGGTCATGGCTGTCTTGTTGGCGATGAAACGCGTGGTCGATTGCAGCAGTTCTGCGACGACGCGGAGGTTGTTGGCTTTCAGCGAACTGCCTGTCTCGGTGACATCGACTATGGCATCTGCCAGGCGAGGAGGCTTGACCTCGGTGGCACCCCAGCTGAATTCGACATCCGCTTCTACGCCATGCTGGGCCAGGAAGTTTCGAGTGAGGTTCACCACTTCGGTGGCGATGCGTTTGCCTTGCAGGTCTTTCACTGTCTGGATGTTTGAATCATTCGGGACAGCGAGTACCCACTTCACTGGTCGTCGGCTGATCTTGCTGTAAGTCAGCTCAGCCACTTCCACGACCTTGGCATCGGTTTCGAGCACCCAGTCGTGGCCGGTCAGTCCGCAATCCAGGGCGCCGTTCTCGACGTAACGTGCCATTTCCTGGGCACGAAGCAGCGTACACTGGATTTCTGGGTCATCGATGCTGGGGTAGTAACTGCGGCTGGGGAAATTGATCTTGAACCCCGCCTTGGCGAAGAGATCGCCCGTTGCCTGCTGCAGACTGCCTGCGGGCAGGCCTAACTTCAGGATGGACATGGTGCCTTTCTCTTGGTGTGTTACTTCTTCTGGTAGACCTGCTTCGGGTCAAAGAGTCTTTCCCCTTCGACAGCTTCCACTTCGCCGGTACTGTTCAGCTTACGGAAGAAGCAGCTCTGATAGCCTTCATGGCAGGCGGCTCCGCCAATCTGTTCCACTTTCAAGAGCAGCGTGTCAGCATCGCAGTCTGCATAAATGCTCTTCACCACCTGCACGTTGCCACTCTCTTCGCCCTTGCGCCAGAGCTTATTCCTGCTTCGGCTGAAGTAGACAGCACGGCCGGTACGGAGCGTTTCCTGGTATGCTTCCTGGTTCATCCAGGCCATCATCAGAACGGTGCCTGTTGCTGCATCCTGGGCGATAGCGGGGATCAGGCCGCCTGCTTTCTCGAAGTCGATGTTCATGAAGTAGCTCGCATGGTTGTCAAATCGCTGTCACTGATCTTCTGCCTGACGATCGGTACGATTTCCGCTGGCAGGAACTTGCTCAGGTCACCACCGAAGGAAACGATCTGCCGGATGAGAGTGCTGCTCAGGTGGGTGTACTGTACGTGCGAAAGGAGGAATATGGTCTGGATGGAGGGGTCGAGTGTCTGGTTCGTGAGCGACATGCTGAACTCATAGTCCATATCAGTGACGGTTCGAAGTCCGCGAATCATCACCATGCTGCCTTCGTTTCGCACAAAGCGAACCGCCAGGGTGTCGAATGGCTTTACTTCAACATTCGGTATCGACCTGACAGCCAGTTGCAGCATCTCCACGCGATCATCCGCAGAGAAGAGTGGGCTCTTCACCGGATTGACACCCACACCCACCACCAGCTTCGGAAAGACTTGGGCCGCCCGACGGATCACATCCAGATGCCCCAGGTGGACAGGATCAAACATGCCGGGGTAGACTGCAATGCGGGCAGGCTGCTCAGCCATGTCAGGCTCCTTCTGCGCGTGAGACTGTCAAATTGGCGTTTTGGTTCACCCGGTTATCTTACAGATTTGACCTGCTAATTTCCTTTTCTCCGTAACCTTAGCCAGATGAAACACTTGCGACTTGTGCTTTTTGGTGATAGCCGGTATGGTCTACGAATTGCTTGGCCTGCTATGGGGCATGTTCAGCGTGCCTGATCACATCGAGTGTTCATCACTCAATGCAAGATGTCCACACAGGATTGAAAAATGAAGCTCTGGGTCTGGCGACCGGGGATGGATGCTTTTGATGATCTGCAACGGCAGATGAGTCGTCTCATGGACTGGACGCTCAATGTCGTGGAGCAACACTTTTCCCCTAGCTGGCAGCCACTTCCCAGTTGCAACGTCTATGAAACCGAGGCTGACTACCAGTTCCTGATGCCGATGCCCGGCGTACGCGTGGAAAACCTCGATATTCAAGTGAGTGGCAGTCAACTGGTCATCAAGGGTGAGCGCAAGAAGCCCGAGGAAATCAACGATAACCAGTATCGACGGCAGGAACGCTGGGTAGGCCGCTGGTCGCGGGTGATCCAGCTACCTGATCGAGCAGACCCGGAACAGATCCAGGCTACGCTGGAGCACGGGCTGCTGTTGTTGCATGTTGGCAAGCTGCCTCAACCTCTTACTCGCCAGGTAGCTGTCGCGGTGAAGTCAGCTTCGCAGCCACAAGCGGTCATCTCGACGGAACGGAGCATGCCATGAGTGAAAATGCCATGCCCGACACGATGACGAACTCAACACCTACCAATCATCCGCCGGCTGATGTGCCCCGTCATGTGTATACACCAGCACTCGATATTTTCGAAACCGCGGATGGATTGGTGTTGGAAGCAGATCTCCCTGGTGTGCATCCGACTAACCTGGAGATTCGCGTGCAGGACAACGTCCTGCATCTTTATGGTAAAGTTACCTGGCCCATCTCACCGGAGCACAAGCTGCTTCACGAAGAAATCCGCGAAGAGGATTTCTACCGCTCGTTTATCCTTTCCGATGAAGTGGATACTGATCAGATCACCGCTGACTTCAGCGATGGGGTACTGAAGCTGATGCTGCCCAAGGCACCGAAAGCCAAGCCTCGCAAGATTGAAGTACGCACGAAGAAGCCTGAGTAATTATTTTTCCATCAGGGCAGCGACTGGCTTGGTGGCTGGGATGTTTCCCAGCACGATCTTAATCACCATCAGCAGTGGCACGGCCAGCAGCATGCCAACGATACCCCAGACGACTCCCCAGAAGGCGAGGGAGAGAATAATCAGCAACGGGCTGACATTGAGCTTGGCGCCAGCCATGCGAGGTTCGACGACCACCCCAAGCAATTGCTGAATCGCTACCAGCAAGATGCCTACTACGATGCCAACCCATAGAGCCTCGAATTGAACGAACGCCAGCAGCACTGGCAGTAAAGTTGCTATCAAGCTTCCGAGATACGGAATGAAGTTCAGGAGGAAGGTGAGCGTGCCCCACGTAAAGGGGAAGTCAACGCCAAACGCCAGCAGGATCAAGGCAGTACCGATGCCAGCCAGCAGGCTGATGAAGGTCTTGACCCGGATGTATTCCGAGATAGCCCGGCTGATGCTGGCGAACACCTCCATGATATTCTGCGACTTCTCCGGACCGAAGGCATGCATCAGTCGCTGAGGCAAGCTGGCTCGTTCTGCGAGAAGAAAACAGAGGTACAGGATAACTACTGCAGTAGCCGTCAGAAAGTTGAAGAAAGTGCCTAGCACACTCTGCAACGCTGCACTGGCTGTTTTGGAATCGAATGCCTGTGTGCGTAGATGTTCGCGGACGACATCCGGCACCATGATGAGCAGCGAGTCGGTTTTTTGTCTCCAGCGAGCCAGATACTGTGGCCACTTTTCGACAAGTGTTTCGCTGTTGGCATACAGGAGCAGGCCGAAACTGGTAAACAGACTGACGACAATGACAATGAGAGCAATGGCTGCCAAAGGCCGATTAATCCCTTTGGAAACAAGCCACTTGTGGGCAGGTATGGTGAGATACGAGAGGAACCCGGCAATGAAGAGCGGTTTCAACATCACCGCAAACTCTCGAAGCAGGTAAATGGTCAGCACCAGCCAGATGAGGGCGAGCACTGCAACCAGCAACTGTTGAGTGAATTGGGTGAGTCCGTAGTTCGAATGAGGCGTAGGCATGCTGTCGCTCAGAATTTATCAGAAGTTACCATAGCTGCTTCATGATTGCATTAAGGAATGTATATGCCGACTGGGTTGATAAAAGCGTTGTCATTCAAGTCTTCTCTTATCCCGATGATCGTTACACCCCTCCTATCCTGAATTCTCGCTCATGAGAGAAGTTTCATCGCGTATCGTCGTTGATCCTTGCGCCACAACACGTTACCTTTATTTATGAGAAGGGTTAGATGTGTAGATACGCCCATAGCGGAATGCTGAATGATGTGTCATACTCTCAGTATTCCCCCTATCTTCTGGAAGTGGCTGCAATGCGCTTTGCTGAACGACTAATGAAACTGGGCCAGCTTGATCTGGGCGCGATGCAGCGTTTGCAGGAAGCACAAGCTGTCACTCCGGAAAAGCCTGATTATCAGATTCTCCTGGAACGCGGGTTGGCCAAGGAAAGCGATGTCCTCGCGCTCCTGGGCGATGACTTTGGTATGCCTGTGGTGGAACTGGAGAATGCCAAGGTTGAGAAAGATGCCTTGGAAGCGATGCCTTCCCGGCTGGTACACAAGCGGAACCTGATGCCACTCAAGCGAGAAAATGGCTCGCTCACTGTTGCCACGGGTAATCCGCAGGATGTGTACACGCTTGATGAACTGCAGATGCTTACGGGGCTTCGCATCCGTCCGGTGCTTGCCAGCCCGCAGGCCATTGCACGGCTCATCAAAACGCACTTTGGCGTCGGTGGCGAAACGGTCAATCAACTTGTCGCTGAACGCAAGGAAGATCTCGAACTGCTGGAAGAACTCGAAACCGATGATAGCGAACTGGCCAAGATGGCTCAGGAAGCGTCGGTTGTGAAACTGGTGAATGAGATTCTCATCGAAGCTGTCAACGAACGAGCCAGTGACGTTCACGTGGAGCCTTCGGAAAACACCCTTCGCATCCGGTATCGAATTGATGGTCGTCTGCAAACGCAGATGTTGCCTCCCGAAATTGCCCGTTTCTCACTGGCTATCGTCAGTCGCATCAAGATCATGTCGCGTTTGAACATTGCCGAGAAACGACTGCCCCAGGACGGTCGCATCAAGATGCGGGTCCAGGGTCGTGAGATCGATGTCCGTGTTTCCATCATCCCGATGAGCCACGGCGAAGGCATCGTCATGCGTATCCTCGACAAGGGACGCATGGTTTTCAACCTGGCCAACGTCGGCATGTTGCCTGACACCTACAAGCTCTTCAAGGAACTGATCGACAAGCCCCACGGCATCGTTCTCGTTACCGGTCCGACTGGTTCGGGTAAATCCACCACGCTCTACTCGGCACTGAACGAAATCAAGGACGAAACACTGAAGATCATCACCGTCGAAGATCCCGTCGAATACCAGATGGAAGGGATCAGCCAGATTCAGGTCCACCACAAGATTGGCCTGTCGTTCGCTGCTGCCCTGCGAAGCATTCTGCGTCATGATCCTGACGTCGTGCTCATCGGTGAAATGCGAGATATGGAGACGGCTGAGTCAGCCATCCAGGCATCGTTGACCGGCCACCTTGTCTTCAGCACCCTGCACACGAATGATGCACCTGGAGCATTCACACGAATGATCGATATGGGTGTAGAGCCTTACCTCGTCGGTTCAACCGTGGAAGGGGTGATGGCCCAGCGACTGGTGCGCACCATCTGCAAGGAATGTAAAGTAGAAGACGTTCATGCAGAAGAGCATGCACTACCGAGCGATTTCCCCAAGCCCAAGGATGGTGGCAAGCCCAAACTCTATAAGGGTGCAGGCTGCAAACTTTGCCGAGGCACCGGCTATAAAGGACGCATTGGCATCTATGAACTCATGGTGACCGATGATGAGCTGCGTGACATGTGCTCTCAGCGCATCAGTTCCACTATCATCCGTCGCAAGGCTCTCGAAAAGGGCATGGTAACACTTCGTCAGGACGGCTACCGTAAGGTGCTGAGTGGCATTACCACGGTAGACGAAGTGGTGACTGCGACAATCGGTGATTACAGTTAGACAGGAGTGAAAGTTCACTTCTGCTAACGACGAACAATTAACAACCAACAACAATCGCAGGACGCAGGACTCAGGACCAGGAAAATGCCCGACTTCGCTTACACAGCCCGTTCTCCTAGCGGCCAATCGGCAAACGGGACGCTCACAGCTGCAAGCGAGCGCGAAGTCATGGCCTTGCTCGATCAGAAAGGTCTCTTTCCGGTTACCATCACGCCGGCCAAGAAAGCAGTTTCTGCCAGTTTCACCAGCGGCAAAATCAAGGCCCGGTTGCTCTGTACGGTCTATTCGCAGCTCTCGGATCTCCTGCAATCCGGTGTGCCGTTGCTTCGCAGTATCGAAATCATTGAACGGCAATCAACCCTGCCCGCACTCTCGGCGGTGCTTCAGGATGTACGAGCCCAGATCAGCGATGGTACCAGCCTGGCTGATGCAATGGCCAAGCACCCGAAAGCATTCAACGAACTTACCATCTCCATGGTGCGAGCTGGCCAGGAAGGTGGCTTCCTGGAGGATGTGCTGGCCCGCGTTGCTGAATTCACAGAGCACCAGGAAGAACTGCGTTCCAAGGTGATGGGCGCCCTGGCGTACCCCATCTTCCTCAGCGTCGTTGGTACGCTCATCGTGCTTGGCCTCGTTATCTTTCTTGTACCTCGATTTGAATCGATGTTCGGCAACAAGCAGGACGAACTTCCATTCCTGACTGTGGCACTGCTTGCCATCAGTCACTTTCTCCAGAATAACTTCATCTACATTGCCATCGCCCTGGGTGTGGGAATTTACCTGTATCGTCGGTGGGTGAACAGCGAAGCGGGCCGCCGGAGCCTGGATGGCTTCATGCTCAAACTGCCGGTTGCCGGCGGGGTTATTCGTAATCTCGCCATCTCGCGCTTCTGCCGAATTCTGGGGACGATGCTGAAGAACGGTATTCCCCTGCTCACAGCACTGCGCATCGCCAAGGATTCGACAGGCAACAAGATCCTTGCCGACTCCATCGACAAGGCTGCAGAACACGTCACCGGCGGCAAGAGCCTGGCTGGCCCACTGGCCATGAGCAAACAATTTCCTCGTGATGTCATCGAAATGATCAGCGTGGGCGAAGAATCCAACACGCTCGAGAAAGTGCTTGTCAACGTGGCGGACAGCACCGAACGACGAACCACCCGACAACTTGATCTGCTTGTTCGTTTGCTGGAACCGGTGATGCTGCTCCTGATGGCAGGCGTCACCTTGCTGGTGGTGCTTGCATTACTGATGCCGTTCATGCAGGCCAACAGCATGATCGGGTAATAAGCCGTGGGACATGGGTCCCCCGGAGTACAATAACTTTACCGACGATCTTCAAGGAGAATTCCGTGTTACTACGAAGACTACCTCGACATGCCGCCGGGCAGACTGCCCGAGCAGGCTTTACACTCGCTGAACTTCTGGCTGTGGTGGCGATCCTTGCCATCCTTGCCGGCGTGGCCATTCCCACCTACATCTCGCTGATCAGCAACCAGCGCATCAAGGTGGCGAAGACGGAAGCGAAGAAATTCGCAGCCATGATTACCACCTTTGCTGCCAATCACCAGGATGAGTTCCAGTCGACCGATGGCTACCCTGCCCAGAGTGGCGGTCTGGAATTCCTCGTGCAGGACAACATGGTAGCGCAACTGCCGCTGGACCCATGGGGCAGGCCCTATTTCTTTGAACTGGTACCTGGCCCTACGGGCGTGATGATTCCCGTGGTGATGTCAGGCGGCCCGGATGGCAACACACCGATACGAAGCGATGCGCCATAGCAAACGGTCCGGCTATACCCTGATAGAACTGCTCGCGACGGTCATCATCATTGGCGTGGCGGCGGGTGTCATTGCGCCGCTTGCTACTGGATGGTGGAAAGCCCAGAGCCTGCAGGAGCACATCGATGACCTGCGTACGGACTGGATCAAGGCCCGTACCCTGGCGATGGATGAAGGCAGGCCTTATCGTTTTCAGATTCTGCAGGATGGTCAGACGTACCGCATTGCTCCCAATGAAATCAGTTACTGGCCGGATCAGTCCAATGGCGTGAACGCTCCGCCCACTGGTGATGCTGAAGAGCAACAGGGGATGACCATTCAGAAGACACTACCCAACAACTTGCATTTTGAGGATGCAGGTGACCTGGTCAACCTGAGCGCGAGCAACCCCGAATCGACCTGGCTGTTCCTGCCTGACGGTCGGGCCAAGTTGCTGGACGTAGATGGTCGTGAACATCAGCATGCCTCGATCATTCTCTTTGAAACTACAGGCCAGCGCCGTCGTCAACTGACGATGCGAGCACTGACTGCACAAGCACAACAAACCTCTCTTCAACAACAGTTACAACCCTGACATGCGACTACGACAATTACAACATGGTCAGCGTCGCAAGGGTATGTCATTGCTCGAGGTACTGGCTGCGCTGGCAATCTTCATCTTCACTGCCTATGCCATCACCCAGATGGTGGATAACGCCAGTCGTGCTGCTACTCGGGCCCGGCGATTGGCTAAGGCACAACTGCTGGCTGAATCGAAGATGGATGAACTTGATTCAGGGGCGATTTCCTTTAATTCGGGTGGCGGGGTAATCGAAGAAGAATTGGAAGGCTGGAGTTACAACGTTACGGTCAACCCGGAAAGCTGGAGTGCCGTGCAGGATGTCAGCACGGGGACTTCTATCACTGGCTTGAATTCAGTGATTGTTACGGTGAACTTCGGCCTCGCCGGAGCAGAACCGATTGAATACTCGCTGTCACGCATCATTCTCGATCCACGCCTGCGGCAACCAGCTCAACAGCAGAGCAGTTCCTCTTCCACTACGTCTTCGTCTTCGACAACGCCTTCCACTACGCCTTCGACGACTGGAGGTGGCCGATGAAACGCTTTTCCCCTCGTCGATCCGGTTTCACACTGGTCGAAGTCATAGCGGCCCTGGTGATAGGCACCATTCTGCTGGCTGCGGTCTATTCCACGCTCGAAATCATGCTCCGTTCCATTCGCATCGGCAAGGAAGCGGTGCAATCGCTCCAGGTCATTCGAGGAACTGCGATCAGGCTGCAAACCGACATACGGCAAAATCTCTCGCTGCTGATCACGACACCCAGCATCCAATCGCAACTGTCCACTGAGTCGTCTTCATCGTCCTCTTCCAGCACGGGCACTGGTACAGGCACTGGTTCTGGCACCGGTGGAACTACGACCACTACCGCCGAACCGAGCCAATACAACTTTGGCTTGAAGGGAGACCAGTACACTCTGACTCTCTTCGTTAGCCATGCACCACAGTACAGCAAGGTCGACGCAGAAACGCCTAACAATGTCTTTTCCGATCTGCGCACCATCGCCTACAGTTGCCAGTCTGGTGTTGGTCTGATGCGAAGCGAAACGATCAATGTGCTGGGCGGAACGGGTGCACCTGACCTGGAAGAAGTGCTTGCTAGCGAAGTGCAGGAAATGTTCTTCCGGTACTTCGATCCGGTCAACCAGTCCTGGACTACCGAATGGGATGGCACTACCAACGGTGCTCCCTCTGCGATCGAAGTTACCCTGACGGTGCAGATGGCTGCCATTCCCGGCGTTCCTGCCAGGCCACCTGTGCAACATCGGCTCGTGATCGCTATTCCCGCCTTCGGCTCACCAATCGCCCCTGCCACGACGGGAGGAACCACCACGCCATGATACTGCATCGACACCAGAAACGACGTGGAGCGGTACTCATCACAGTGATGGTGGTGATTGTTGTCCTGCTGTTGATTGCCTACCAGTATCTCAACCTGATGAATGCGGAGAGCAATGCCTCTATCGTCAGCGGTCGGCTGGCACAATCTCGGCACCTTGCTGATTCAGGCGTGCACTATGCTGCCTTCGCCCTGGCATTTCCGCAGACAGTTGGACTAAGCGATTCGCCTGATTCTTACCGTGTCTGGAGCGGCAACGTTTACGATAACTCCGAAGTATTCCACAATCGGCCCATCAATGGCCCCAATGGTGTGAAGGGATATTTCAGTATTGTTTCGCCACGCGATCCGATGGACACTTCCAACTCCACCGGCTTTCGTTATGGCGTCGAGGACGAGAATGGCAAAGTCAACCTCAACGCCATCAGGCAACTGATCAAAGCCAATAGCAGCAATCGGACGCTCATTGAGACGCTCATCAAAGCCATCCCCACCATGAATGAAGAGCAGGCGCTCGCTGTCATTAACTGGACAGAAGAAGGGGGTACCACCGATTCTGCAGAATCCAGCTACTATTCCAGCCTGGGCTATCAATCCAAAGGCGGGCCTTATGACACCACAGATGAACTCTTGCTGGTGAAAGGCTGGACCCCCAAGCAACTCTATGGTAACGATAAAAACCGGAACGGCAGACTCGACCCTGATGAAGACGATGGCAGCGGCACGGTCGATCTCGGCTTACAGCGGTATTTCACCGTTTATAGTCGCGAGTTGAATGTGGATTCAAGCGGTCAGCAACGAATCAATCTCTCGAACTCGAATCTGCAGGATCTGAAGACCCAACTGGATACAGCAGTAGGGACTGAGCTTGCGAACTTTATTCTGCTCGTACGTGCGTCGAACGCTGTCCCGCAACCAACAGCAGTGGCTTCAACGATTGGCATTGGCAGTGCATCCAATCTGCCGGCGGGGTTTACCTATCAGAACAACAAACTGGAAGTCGATGCTACCAAGGTTACCGCATCAAGACTCGATCTCAAAACCGTCAGTCTGTGGGATTTTGTCAACACGGCATATCCTTATCTTGTGCCTCGTCCGGGTGGCAATCCCAATCAGCGGACACTGGCTATCATCAATAGCCCGTTGCAATCGACCAACAAGGAAACTCTGCGCACCAGTTTGACGGCGTTGCTCGACAAGTGCAGCATGAGTGCCGATCTTGAAATCCCTGCGCGTATCAACATCAACACCTGTCCGCCCGATATGCTCACCGCGCTCGGCATCAATGAAGCAGATACCGAAAAGCTGATGCA
>CAYPJB010000040.1:0-17153 GCA_964410845.1 uncultured Bacteroidales bacterium
TGGCCGGGGTCAAACTCGCCAAGACGAATAGACTCACTACGATTCGGCAACGAATCGAAACGGATGCGATCATCAAGTTGTCTCCGAGCGAGTGCTTCCACTCATATGAGATCCTTGATCAACTTCCCGCCATTGACGATAGGCACAGGCCGTCCCAACGGGGTGAGGTAGCTCTTGTCGCAATCGATGCCCATCAGATGGAAGATGGTTCGCAGAATATCCTCAACGCTCACGGGATCTGCGACAGGTGCTGAACCATGTTTGTCGGTGGCACCGATCACCTGGCCAGGCTTAATCCCGCCGCCTGCAAACAGTACGCTCTGGGCTTGCGACCAATGATCACGGCCGGCTTTTTCGTTGATACGTGGCGTGCGGCCCATTTCCCCCATCATCACGACCAGCGTGCTATCGAGCATGCCACGGTCATGAAGATCAGTGATGAGGGCGCTGAATGCCATGTCGGCATGGGGGATCAGGTCTTTTTCCAGACTGGGGAAACAGGAGAAATGCGTGTCCCAACTGCCATGATCGACACCGATGAATCGACAGCCAGCCTCAACCAGTCGGCGGCTCAGCAGGGCACATTGCCCTAAGGAAGTGTACCCGTACGTAGCACGCAACTTTTCCGGCTCGCCTTTCAGATCGAACGCCGTGCGAACAGCCGGGGAGGAAACCAGGTCCCGGGCCTTGTCGAAATAGGTAGCCATCGTTGCACTGCGACCGACAGAAGTAACTCCTCGCTCCAGATCCATCAATGCCTTCTGTCGGCGTTGATGGCGTGCATCGCTGATGTGTTCGCCAGGTTTCAAGTCTTTGACTTCAAAGTCAGGCTGGACCGGGTCCGATTCGATCACAAATGGTGCGTGTTCAGCTCCATAGAACCCGGGCCCACCTGCTACCTGCGGGTGTGGCATGTTAATGTAGGGTGGTATATTCCCCCTTGTCCCCAGTTCACGCGAGATGATGGACCCCAGTGACGGATACAGTTCGTTAACCGGTACTTTCGTGTTCGCACCATCTGCAAAATTCGGTCGATAGCCGGTGAGCAGGTAATGTGATCCCGTGGTGTGACCATTATCATTGTGGCTGTGCGAACGGAGGATGGTGTATTTGTCGGCGACCCGGGCCGAGCGAAAGCAGTGTTCGCCCACAAACGTGCCAGTTACGTTCGTTCGAATAGGTTTGTAAGGACCGCGGATCTCGGCTGGTGCATCGGGTTTGAGATCCCACATGTCTATTGTCGATGGTCCGCCCTGCAGAAACAGGAAGATACAAGCTTTGGCCTTGGGTGTCATCCCGCTGGCTGCGGTGGCTTGCATGTGAAAGAGCCCAGGCAGGGACAGTCCACCGAGGAATCCCGATGCGCCAATCTTCAGAGCCTGACGGCGCGAGATCCCATCACAGAAGCGTTGCCAGCTGTTCAACGGTTGCCTTTGCATTTCAACTTTCCTCTCGCAGCACTGATCTTCAGAATCTCTAGCGGTTCATTGGCAATCAAGTTAGTGATTGTAAATGAACTCTCTGGTATTCAGCAGCGTCCATATGACATCCTCCACCGCAGCACGCCTGTCCGTTCCCGCTTCACGAAAGAGTTTCACCATGATGTCTCGCTCGGCGCTGGTCGGGAAACGGCTCACCAGCGCAAGGTAAAGGTCCTCGATGATCGCAGTCGGAGTCTTGTCAGAATCAGCGAGCTGACGTGCGGTGCCACGTCGTGAGTGAATCTTGGCGGCGATCTCCGGTGAGTTCATCAGGTGCAAAGCCTGGGCAATGCTCGGTTCGCTGCTCCTTTCACATTCGCACACGCTGGTCCGCACCGGTCGGCCAAACAACTTGAGGAAGTAAGAAGGAATTCGATTGTCCCACAGTTGGATTGCACGGACACCCAAGGGCCAGCCATCAAACTTCTCTGGAGTACCGGTTGCCTGACTGATTGCATCCAACAGCACTTCCGCAGGCAACGTTCGAGGCAAGGCGTGCGAGTAGTTTTGTTCGTCGCTGGCATTTGCCTGAGTCTGAGGTCCCAACTGATACACACGTGAGTTCAGGATCGTTCTGGTCAATGCTTTCAGGTCAAACTTGTTGTCTTTCAGGTGGCTGGCCAATTCTTGTAAGAGAGGCTCATTACTTGCAGGGTTAGTCACGCGGAGATCATCGATGGGTTCTATCAGGCCTCTGCCCAGGTAATGGGCCCACAATCGGTTGGCAATGGCCCTGGCCAGGAAGGGATTTTCCGGCGAAGTCATCCACTGGGCGAGAAGAGTACGACGGTCTGGATGCTCTGTCCTCAGTGGAGTCGCGGCACCCAGGGCCCGCGCTGGGATGGCTTTGCCCGTCCGAGGATGCTTGACATCGTCTCCGTGGCCAGCATCAATCCATTCCCCCTTGGGCCCCGTTTTCCGTGTGACACCTGTGAAGAAACCTGCCAGGGCAAAGTAATCATCCTGACCCCATTTCTCGGACGGGTGATGATGGCACTGGGCGCATTCGATTCGCACCCCGAGAAACAGTTGACTGATCGACCGACTCATTACCTCCGGCTTATCGAGTACCTTGTAAAATCCAGCTGGGCTTTCAGAAGTTACATTGCCCTCGGCAGTAACAATGTCACGCACGAATTGGTCATAGGGGCGATTGACGATCAATTGCTGGCGAAGCCAGCGGGTCATGGCCACAGCTCCCGCTGCTGTCAAGGCATCACGATCTACTCGAAGTAGATCGGCCCATTTCATCGTCCAGTAATCGGCATACTCGGGTCGTTCGAGAAGTTGATCGATCAGCCTTTCTCGCTTCTTCGGATCGTTGCTCGCCAGGAACGCCCGTGCCTCGGCCATGGTGGGGAGCGTGCCGATGGTATCCAGGAATACCCGCCTGAGAAAGGTAGCATCGTCAGAGAGTGGGCTGGGCGGGATGCCGAGACTTTGCAGTTTGTTCCAGACGTGCCTGTCAATGAAGTTCACTTCGGCGGGGCGCGGAATCTCTATGCCAGGACGGGGGAGGGTGACACGACAATATGTCACCTGCCCCAGGTATCGCACCAGAATCGCTGCCTCACCCGGAATAGTTCCGCCCTGGATATTTCCACGACGATCTACCGCAGCAAGGCCCGGCATATTGGATTCATACTCTGCCTCGGCCGTAACGCAGTGCCTTCGACCTTGATCATCGATAGCTGTCACGCGTAACTGCTGAGACCCCTGGAGTTTCAGCACCGTTTCCCTGGGCTCGACCTCTACGGCAACCAGGGGGGCAATCTTTTCTGATTGCCTACTCATACCTTCGGCAAGCCACCGTACCAACCGTTTATAGGGTAGCGTGCCTTCCGTGATCTTCTTTCCCCCTCCATGGGGTACGCGTCCTGTGGCTTTGCTCAGCAACAAACTATTCAAGGGGGATGCTGGAAAGACCCGGCGACCACGACCTTCCATCACCACTGACTGATAATCAGCTTCAGCGTCGAAGCCGAAGACGCTTAACTTGAAACCGTTCTGCCCTTCCGCCTTGCCATGACAGGCCCCGGTGTTGCACCCGGCTTTGGTCAGGAGCGGAATGATCTGCTGTTCGAAGGAGACAGCAACAGGGTTCTTAAGGCCTCTTACCTCAACGTTGACCCGAGCGAGCTTTCCCTGATGGTGAATCCTGATTTCCGTCGTGCCTTCTGCTATCGGCTCGATCATTCCGGATGGATCGATGTGAATGATATTGGAGTTCGCAACCTCGTATCTGGCCTGGTGTGTGAGATCAACACTTTGCCCTTTCGATTGGCTGCTCCAGATGAGCAATTGCTGGGTTGCTTCAGGTCCGTCCAGAATCACTGCCGGAGGACTAACGTGCAGGTCGGCCCGGGCGGGCGTGACAAAGAAGTGTGTCGCAATTAACACAACAGTCGAGCACCATGCACGAAGTCCAGCTTTCATATAGCTTGTTTCACTCACTTCGAGAGTACGAACCTGAATCAGAACACATTATGACACACTTCTCAGGTTCACTGTCCAGCACATTGCCATTCAATGCGAAACTGGACGAATAACGGTAGGTTGTCTAAGGCAGGGGAAAGTCATACCAGTGTTGCTTTCGTCACAAAGCATGGCGTAATAGTAACTGTCCGAAGAGCGGTTGTCGAGAGAATCTACTCTGTATGTCTTCTACAATTAGAATTCCTACCTGATCTGGAAGTGATGTCAGGACAGATCGTAGTCATTTCGGCTTCAAGGCTGATGCAGATATGGTGTCTGGCGACTGGTCTTCAAAGGTCATGACGAGATTGAGTTACTCCCGCTGGCATGCCAATATCGAGAAAGCAGGCTGGTTGACATTGCCCCGTTGCGTGATTCAGGTACGCTCAATGGATTAGCAGTCCCAAGACACATTGATTTGAAGTATATTACTTTTCGCGGTAACTGATACGTGATAGCCTGGGCATAGGCCATCTGGCAGCTGAATATAAGACTCAGGGACACGATTTGCTGCTTGCAAATATCGATATCTTTTGACAATCACGAAACCACTTGATTGGTGTTAGCACCTGACCCACTTTGCAATTGGCTATCGTGAGTTGCCTGTGACGGAAGGAATTACGCAATGATTAGTCTGATCACTTGCATAGTGCTGTTATCTCCTGATAATTGGCCTACTGCACAAGTTCAACGGCTGGATGGACCTTCCGTACTGTTCCGTTCAGTTGCGAACGACCGCACTACCGTTGTGGTTTACCTCTCCCCAGAATGTCCCGTTTCCAACGGTTACGTTCCTGTTCTCAAACAGATGACCCGTGAACGCTTCGCCAAGGATGTTTCGTGGGTCGTCGTATATCCACAAGCACTTTCACTCGAAAAGGTGACGGCTCATTCCAGGGAATATCAATTACCGGGCACTGCTTATCGCGATGCCAGCGGTGATCTGGCCCGACAGCTTGCAGTCAGCATGGTTCCCGAAGTAATTGTGCTCACCAAAGAAGGTAAAGTTGTCTATCGTGGTCGAATCGATGATCGCTACACCAGGCGAGGCGGCTCAGCTCGTGAACCTCGTCAGCACGATTTGAAAGACGCCCTCGTGGCTGTTCAAGCGGGTAATCTGCCTGTCAAGAGCTACATCCAGCCCATCGGCTGCCCGTTACCAACCATTGTGAAGGAATCTACCACTCATTCAAGGAACACAGTAACGTACACCAGGCATGTGGCTCAGGTGTTACAAGATCGGTGCAATGGCTGCCATCGCCCTGGTGGAGTAGGACCCTTCGCATTGACCAGTTACGAATCAGCCAAATCGTGGGCACCTGATCTGGTGGCTCTTACACAATCGGGCCAGATGCCTCCCTGGAAGGCAGTTCCCGGGCATGGTGAGTTCCAGAATGATCGGCGTATACCCGATGTCGAAAAGAAAGTGCTCGCTGACTGGCTGGCCGCTGACTGTCCTCAAGGCGATCCAAAAGACTTGCCCGTGCAGAGAGTCTACACCGACGAATGGACACGAGGCACTCCTGATATTGTCCTCAAACCCAGCGAGAGCTACACTCTGCCAGCAGCTGGTGAGGATGAATACCGCTGCTTCGTGCTGCCCACCAATTTCACTGAGGACAAATATATCGCCGGTTTCGAAGTTCTACCCGGAAACAAAAAAGTAGTGCATCACGTGTTACTCTTCATTGATACCACCGGATACAGCGAACAGTTGGATGCCAGAGACCCTGCTCCTGGCTACACCACCGCTGCTGGTTTCCCTGGCTTTATCACTGCCGGTGGATTGGGAGGCTGGGCACCAGGTAATACCGGCCGCCCGATGCCTGAAGGCACTGCTCGATTGTTGCCCAAGGGCGCCCGCATCGTCATGCAAGTTCACTACCATAAGTCGGGCAAGACCGAAGTCGATCAGACCCGTGTCGGCTTCTATTTTGCCAAGGGCGAAGTAAAGCGTGGCATCTTTGACCTCATGGTACTTCCCATTCGTGCGCGCTTCGGTGGCCTCAATATCCCTCCAGGCGACAACCAGTATGAATGCAAGGCATCCCTTACTCTTGCAGATGATTACTTCTTCTATTCCACTACTCCGCACATGCACCTGATTGGAAGGGACATGAAGGTTGATGCTGTTCTGCCCGATGGGACAAGGAAGCCTTTAATCTACATCAACAACTGGGACTTCAACTGGCAGGAGAGTTACCGTTATAAAGAACCTATCGCTTTGCCCAAAGGCACCAAGCTCGAAATGTCAGCCCACTTCGATAACTCGGCGACCAATCCCAATAATCCCAATGATCCACCGAAGCGCATCGTTTGGGGTGAGCAGACTCAGGACGAAATGTGCATCGCCTTCTTCGAAGTCAGCTTCCAGCGTGAAGCGAAGACTCCTGATGATCTTCGCCCACCCGGTCCAGGCTTCCTCATTCGTCAGCAGCTGAATGCCGCTCAGAAGAACAAGTGACGACAACCAATTCAGGACAGGGGACGATCAATGGAGGTAAGTATTTAGATTATAAATGCTTGGTCATTTTTCTTTCCACTTTGCCCACATCGCTGCTCGACCTGGTGAGAGTCTGGTTATTTGTTTCTCAGCATGATCAGATAACCGCATCACGAATAGCTGTCGAACACCGTCACGTTTCGAACCGTATAGTAACCACTTGCCATCAGTGGATGGCTCAGGATGGTAGTGGAGCGTCCCAACTCCTGATTTGGTGAGTTGTTCGATTTTCCCATCCATGCTAACTTGAAATAACTCGACTGACAGACCAAGCATTGCAGTATAGAAGACAGACTTTCCATCAGCCGACCAGACAGGCACATCGCTGCTGCCTTGATGGAAGTCGTAGACATCCAGAAACTGAATCCAGCCTTGGTAGCCGTTTCGATCAGCCAATTTCTTAAGGCCTTGGCCTTCTCGATTGACAACGTAGGGATGACAGTTAGCATGTGAGCCGCTTGCAAACAGCAGCCATTGGCCGTCAGGCGACCAGCGTGGTCCAAAGTTGAATGGGTTGCCAGTTGGAATCTGTCGTTTCCTGGAGCCGTCAGCAGCTGCAACGTATATCTGGTAGTTCTCATGATAACTGATCAACTTTCCATTGGGTGAGGCGCTATAGCCATAAGAAAACCCCGAATCTTTTCCTGAGACATCCCGTTTATTGCGACCATCCAGGTCCATTACGAAGGGTTTGGAGATGCCTTGAATAAGCGGAGTAAAACCCAGCATTTGATTACCCGGCAGAAAGAAGAGGCCTCCATTGTAGTGACTGACTCGGTCGACAGCCGTCACGTTAGTGATCTTTCCAGTTGCTAAATCCACAAGGCACGAATCCAACTGCCACATCTTAGGGTCGAATCGGAATGTTTTATGCTCCTCTTCCCAGCGAGCGTTGTCGGGGTCCTGCCAGCCACGGTAGACCATGGCCAGGTTGCCATCAGGAGACCAGCCGACAAACTGCGTCCAGGCATTGGGATTATCAATGAGTTCTTCAGCAACCAGCTTATGATGGGTACCATCACCTTGAATCTGAACAGCACGGCTGGTACGGACATTGGCATGTCGTCCGCCGGGAAGGTTGGTTTGTAATTCGGTGTAACCGATTTGTCGCCTGGAGAGGGAAGACCAGTCGGCGACAAGGTTCTCCTTGTCTACTTTCCCTTGAAGCTTCGGGTTTGGAACGACCAAAGGAGATGCTAATGATGACTGCCCCTCATGAATCATGACGAAGAATGCAGAGAGCAGGCACAAAGTACATTCGAACCGTTGTCGAAGTGTCATGAAGACGGTTCCTTTCAATGATTGTCATGACATGCGGAATGGGTAAGAATTGAGGCAGCCATCGAATCAGCGGTTATTCATGTACATTAGAGATCAGCCTAATATTGTAATAACCTTTCGTACACAACTTATCTGAACTGATAACCATCATACTTGCGTTATGCCATGATCTCCTTGATCACTGTTCCCTTCACATCGGTAAGTCGGTAATCACGACCCTGAGATCTGAAGGTTAGTCGTTCATGATCAATGCCCAGGCAATGCAGGATGGTTGCATTGAGATCGTGAAGGTGCATGGGCTTTTCGACGATGTTATAACTGAACTCATCGGTGCTACCATACACGTAGCCGGGTTTGATGCCGCCTCCAGCCATCCAGAGACTGAAGCAGCGGCCATGATGGTCGCGGCCATAGCTTTCTTTCAGTCCGCCCTGGCCATAGACCGTTCGACCAAACTCACCGCCCCAGATAACAAGCGTTTCATCAAGCAACCCACGTTGCTTGAGGTCCTTGATGAGGGCAGCCTGAGGCTGATCGACATCGCGGCATTGCAACGGCATGTTATCTGGCAGGTTGTTATGCTGATCCCAGCCACGATGATAGAGCTGCACAAAACGCACGCCTCGCTCTACCAGCCGTCGGGCGAGCAGGCAGTTAGCGGCAAAACTTCCAGGCTTCCTGGCATCGGGGCCATACATATCGATGGTTGCCTGGGTTTCCCCTTTAATATCGATGAGATCAGGAACCGAGGTCTGCATCCGGAAGGCGAGTTCATATTGAGCGATGCGTGAAGTGATCTCCGGGTCGCCAGATTCAGCCTGCTTTTGAGCGTTAAGTTGAGCAAGACTGTCCAACATGTCGCGCCGCATCATTCGATCCATGCCTGCCGGATCGCTCAGGTACAGGACAGCATCGCGTTGACTGCGAAGCTTGACACCTTGGTGGCTGGACGGAAGAAAGCCGCTGCCCCAGAGGCGATCGAGGAGTCCCTGATTGCTGTCCTTGCCACTGCCATGCGAGATCATCACCACAAAGGCCGGCAAGTCTGCTGCTTCGGTGCCCAGACCGTACGCTGCCCAGGCACCCATGGAAGGACGGCCGGGTTGCTGCGAACCGGTCTGGATGTATGTGATAGCGGGGTCGTGATTGATGGCTTCAGTATGCATGGAACGTATCAGGCAGATCTCGTCGACGATCTTGCCAGTGTGAGGCAATAGGTCGCCGATTTCCATGCCACACTTGCCCTGCCGGGAGAACTTGAACTTGGAGGCTATTACCGGAAAGCTCTTCTGACCGCTTGTCATGCCAGTGAGCCGCTGGCCCATGCGGATTGAATCGGGTAGTTCGATGCCTTGCTTATCCTTAAGCAGAGGCTTGGGATCGAATAGTTCAATCTGCGATGGCCCACCTGACTGGAAGAGATAGATCACTCGCTTGGCTTTGGGCGCAAAATGAGGAATGCCAGCCAGACCTCCTGTCCGCGAAGGATTCTTCTGCTGCTGAGCATTCACGCCAACACCCATGAGTGAAGCAAGTGCAGCGGTGCCCAGGGCGCACGCCGACATGCCAAAGAAATGGCGACGGGTGAGTGACAGGGCGTACTCATCGAGCGGATGCATGATCTATTCTCTCGAGATCGTTTCGTCCAGGTTCAACACCAGGCTGCAAACTGTCGCCCACGACGCAAGTTCCACGTCATTATGCCTGGTATCTCGTGGCGATGTGCCAACAGTAAGGAATTGTCTGGCTTTGTCAGGTGAAGTCTTGAAGCGTCCTCGTGTCTTGATTAACAGTGCCAGTAAAGTCGTTTTCTCTGCAGCATGAGGATTACGACAAAGCACAAGTCGATAAAGTTCTGCAAGTCGTATGTCATCATTGTTGCTGCTAATCAATACCCGTTCTGCCAGTTTGCGTGAAGCTTCCAGGTAAGTGGGGTCGTTCATCAGGACCAGGGCTTGCAGCGGCGTGTTGGTTCGTGCCCGGCGAACCGTGCAGGTTTCTCGATCAGGCGCGTCAAACGTCATCATTCCCGGTGGAGGGCATGTACGTTTCCAGAAGGTGTAAATGCTTCGCCGATAGAGATTGTCTCCGACATCCTGCTTGTAGACCGCCCGCCGTTCGACAGAAACATCCTGCCAGAGTCCATCAGGTTGGTAGGGCATTACGCTCGGACCGCCAATGCGTTCCTTAAGCAAGCCGCTGACAGCCAGGGCATTGTCACGAATGGTCTCGGCTGAGAGCCGAAAGCGTGGGCCACGGGCCAACAGGCGATTCTTCGGATCACGTTCCAACAGTTGTGGCGTCACACGAGATGCTTGGCAATAAGTGGACGAAGTAACGATGAGTCTGAGTATCGCCTTGATGTTCCACTGGTGACGAACCAGTTCAGTAGCCAGCCAGTCGAGTAGTTCGGGATGACTGGGCCAGGCACCTTGCGAGCCGAGGTCTTCGACAGTCTCGACAAGGCCGGTTCCAAATAAGATGCACCACCAGTGATTGACCGCAACCCGTGCCGTAAGCGGATGAACAGGATCAACCAGCCAGCGGGCGAGCGCAAGGCGATTGGCTGGCATGGCAGCGGGTAATGGAGGCAAACTGGCAGGCACATTAGCAGACACAGGCTCACCCCGCTGGTCGTATTGCCCGCGTTGGAGCACGAAGGTCTGCCGAGGTTTGGTCATCTCCTGCATGATCATCGTGGCGGGTATCGCCTTGTCAAGGGCTTTGAGTTGTTTGTCGATTGCTGCATATTCACCCAGTATTTGCCGAACCGGTTCATTGCCAAATGAGTGGAAGCCGGTAACCCTTTTTCTTAGTTGGCTGGTCAGTTCCTTCTGCCGGGATTGTAGCTTGTACTGCAGTGCTTGTTGTTCTTGGGTGGGTGTCTTGATGAATGGCTCCGCTACCTTCGCCTGGTTGTAGCCTACTGTCTTCTCATTGATGTTGTTGAAGAAGGCGAAGAAACTGTAGTAATCCTTCTGAGAGATGGGATCAAATTTATGATCATGGCAGCGAGCACACTGCATGGAGAGGCCCAGGAACACGGTGCTTGTCGTGTGGACACGGTCAGCCACGTATTCAACACGGTACTCTTCTTCGATGATTCCGCCTTCGGTTGTCAGTACATGATTGCGATTGAAGCCGGTCGCGATTTTCTGCTGCGTGGTGGCGTTCGGCAGCAGGTCGCCAGCCAATTGTTCGGTGATAAACTGGTCGTAGGGCATGTTGCGGTTGAAAGCGTTGATCACCCAGTCTCGCCACATCCACTGTGTTCGGTCTTCGTCGTTATTGTAGCCGTTGGTGTCGGCATATCGGGCCAGATCAAGCCAGTGCATCGCCAGGCGTTCGCCCAATCTTGGTGATTGCAGCAGGCGATCAACGACTTTGTCATAAGCCTGTGGCGAACGGTCAGCGAGAAACGCGTCCAATTCAACTGGTGATGGTGGCAGGCCAGTGAGATCGAGCGTCACCCGCCTCAGCAGCGTACCTTTGTCTGCTATCTGGGATGGGGAGAGGCCTTCCTTTTCCAATCGGGCCAGTATGAAGTTATCGATGGGATTCCGGCCCCAGTTCGTCTGCTGTACTGTTGGTAACGCTGTTCGGAGCGGCGGAATCAATGACCAGTGCAGTTCGTACTTCGCCCCCTGTTCAATCCAGCGTGTCAGGAGCTTGATCTGCTCTGATGTCAACTTTTTCCCTGACTTTCCAGGTGGCATCTGCTCGTTGGCATCGGTGGAGTTGATTCTCTCAATCAGCAAACTGGCTGCGGGCTTGTTGGGAACGATGGCGCTGCCACTCTTGTGTTGTTGCAGTGCTCCTTCGCGTGTATCCAGCCGTAGCTTGGCCTTGCGCTGATGTTCATCAGGCCCATGGCACTGAAAGCAGTTCTCCGAGAGAATGGGTCTAATATCGCGGTTGAACTGGATGACGTGAAGCTTGTTGTCTTCTGCAAAAGCAACAATACTGACTACCAGCAGGCCGACAGCCAAAAGTAAGTGAAGGATGATCTTCATGCCAATATCTCTTTCACAACGCGGGCTTCGTTGACGCCAGTCAGCTTCTCTTTAAGGCCGTTTTGTTCGATGAAAAGCTGATCGTAGTGTAAGCCGAGAAGATGCAGGATGGTAGCATGCCAATCAGGGACGCTGACGCGGTTCTCGACAGCATTGAGACCCAGTGCATCAGTGGCGCCATGCGTCGTTCCACCTTTCACTCCAGCTCCAGCCATCCAGGTGCAGAAGGCATTCTTGTTATGGTCACGTCCAGCCTTGTTTACGTTCTTATCGGGGGGTAATTGTGCCAAGGGAAGTCTACCGAACTCGCCGCCCCAGACGATCAGTGTGCTGTCGAGCAATCCCCGTTGCTTCAGATCTTTCAGGAGGGCAGCAATGGGCTGATCGGTACGGTCGCAAGCCTTCTTGAGATCAGTAGCCAGGGATGTGTGAGTGTCCCAGATATGTGAATTGATGTAGAGTTGCACGAAGCGAACACCACGTTCCACCAGCCGACGGGCGATCAAGCAGCGGCGACCATAGGAATTGGTCGGTTCCTTGCCGATGCCGTACATCTCCTGCGTGGCCTGGCTCTCTTTGCTGATATCTAATGCATCGGTTGCAGCCAGTTGCATGCGTGCTGCCAACTCATAGCTGGAGATGCGGGCATCGAGAGTCGTCTGGTATGGATGCTGCTGTCGATGCAGTTGATCAAGTTGGGCGAGCAGAGTACGTTCCGTCTGAACCACCTCATTCGGATAATTCACTTCGGAACGCAAGTTCAGCACGGGTGAGCCACTGGAGCGGAAGCGGGTGCCTTGGAAGATCGGGGGAAGGAAGCCTGCCTGCCAATTCTCCACACCATTGACAGGTAAGCCGAGCGGATCGTCGAGGACAACGTAGGCAGGCAGGTTCTGGTTTTCGGAGCCAAGCCCATAAACTACCCAGGAACCGACCGTTGGTCTGCCAGGCCCCATCTTGCCGGACTGAATGAGATAAACTGCCGGCTCGTGCGTCAGGTTGGTGGTGTACATGGAACGGATGAAGGCTATGTCATCAACAGACATTGCCAGGTGAGGCATTACCTCGGAGACCCAGGCACCGCATTTGCCGTGCTGAGCAAACTGGTAAGGAGAGCGCATCAGCGCCCCAGCATCTTTGATGAACTCAATCTCGCCAGCAATCTTATCAACATAAGTCTTGCCGTGCCGCTTGTCGAGTTCCGGCTTGGGGTCGAACAAGTCCATCTGGCTGGGGCCGCCGTTCATGAAAAGATGGATGACTGACTTGGCCTTGGGGGCGAAGTGCGGTTGGCGTGGTTTGAGGTCGAGGTGCGGACTGCTCGAGCCTTCACCGGCACGCAAGTCCTGGCTGAGCAGCCAAGTGAGCGCAGCACCGCACATCCCGCTTGACATGCGTGAAAAGAACCCACGCCGTGTCAGCGACATCGTTTCATCATGTTGTTGATAACTCAAGTCCGGCATGTACACTCAATCGACATAGAGGAAGCTGGCCGAGTTCATCAGGGCATGGCAAACGTTCGTTAACCCCTTGAATATTGCTGTATCGGGCTCTGCTTTGCCAGCATTTTCCAGGTGCCTGGTCCAGTGTTCGGTTAGTTGCCTTAACGCCTCGGTGCCTACTTTCTTTTCTTGAACCGTTGGAGGTCGACTGAGAGCGATCCAATAAAGCTTTTCGATTTGAACTGTCGGATCGTTGCCTGCTTCCCGGCTGACACGCTGTGCGAAGCTCTCAGCTAGTTGGTTGACCATAGCGTTGTTCATCAGATGCAACGCCTGCGGAGCTACAGTGGAATCACGCCGCTCAACGCAGTTGGGATTCATCTGCGGGTAGTCGAAGTTTTCCAGATGCGTGGGTAGTTGCTTGCGTGTCTGCTGTACATAAACGAGCCGACGCCAACCTTTTCCGTTGCCATTGGGGGTTACCAAGCCATCGGGACGTACTTGCACGCTGTCTGCCGGGCCGAATCGAGTCTCGTCCAGTCGGCCAGCTACCAGCAAGAGCGAATCGTAAAGGGCCTCCGCATCCAGGCGGATCAGTGGCATGCGGGAGTAGAGCAAGTTATCAGGATCGTTTTTAATAATAGCGTTATTCATAGTTGAACTTTGCCGATAAGTGGTGCTGGTCATCATAAGTCGATGCATGGCTTTGATAGACCAGCCTTGACGAATAAATTCCTGAGCCAGCCAATCGAGCAGTTCAGGATGCGTCGGAGGTGAGCCAGCTTTTCCGAAGTTGCCAAGCGTGGAAACGATCCCTGTGCCGAAGTGATGCTTCCAGAGATAGTTGACAGCGACACGTGCAGTCAGTGGATTGTCAGGCTTGGTCAACCACTGGGCTAAAGCCAGCCGACGACCTGTCTTCTGCGCACCAGGCCAGGGGGGCTTCACGTCAAAAGGTGTCTTGCCATCGGTCAGCACTGAAGGAACACCGGGTCCTACCAGGCGTCCCGGTCTTAGCGGGTCGCCCCGTCGGTACACATAAGTAGGGGAAGGTTGCCCACGATCCCAGAGTGCCTGAACACGCGGTTCAGCCTGCCGTTCTGCTTCTCTCGCTTTGATTTTCCGTTCTGTCGCTTCCACTTCTTTCTTGAAGTCGGGATCGATGGTCATCAGGATATTACGATCGATATTGAGTTGCTTCTCAAACTTCTCTGCGAGGTAGCGTTGGACTTCCGTTCGCTTGTCAGCCTGCGTGGTCAGCATGGTCTTCACGTCGCTGCGAAGCACTTCAGGCAACTGCTTCAATCGCTCTTCAGAATGCCTGGTGATCAACGCTTTCGTTTTCGCTTCGACTGCTGCTCGCAACGTACTGATATCATGCTGTATTTTCTTGTTCTGCTCTTCCCAGGCGCGTCGCTCTCTGGTGGTGACGTAAGGCAAATGACGACCGGGGAGAATATCCTGACTCACCGGGCCCAGACCCGGGCGGATGTCGGGTTTGAGCCAATCATACTCGTCATAAGCTCCCTTGAAAATGTCCACCAACCGATAGTAATCTCGTTGCGGGATTGGATCGAATTTGTGGCTATGACAGCGGGCACACTTTATTGTCAACCCCATGACGGCTGAGCCTAGAACATCAATCTCGTCAGCAATCACTTCCAGACGATCCGGAATGGTGCCGGTGATGTTGGCCCAGGTGCCATCAGGAGCCATACGGAGGAAGCCGGTGGCTACGAGATTGTCGTACAGTTCAGGAGTGATCTCGGAAGCGTGTTCAATGTCTGCCAGTTCATCGCCGGCGATCTGTTCTAGCAGAAAACGGCTGTAAGGTTTGTCGGCATTGAACGCGCGAATGACATAATCGCGGAATCGCCAGGCGTGAAGGCGTGGCAAATCCTGCTCACGCTTACCTTCGGAATCGGAGTATCCTGCCAGATCGAGCCAGTAGCGGCCCCAGCGTTCGCCATAACGAGGCGACGCTAGTAGCCGGTCGATCAGCTTCTCGTAAGCATCATTTGACTTATCTGCCAGGAACGCCTGCGCCTCGGCAGGTTCAGGCGGCAAGCCTGTCAGATCAAACGAAGCTCGCCGCAGGAGCGTCAGTCGATCTGCTTCAGGTGACAGGGAGAGTTTCTTCTGTTCCACCTTCTGCAGTATGAAGGCATCGATGGGGTTGCGGACCAATTCGGCGTGCTTCACCTTTGGCACCGTAACTGGCCGGGGAGCTTGGAATGCCCAGAACGTTCGGTCCTTTACTGTGACAAGGAGATCGGGCTGCGTAGTGGCCACGTCTGGCTGAACAACAACTTCGGGTGCGCCCGCTGCGATCCATCGTATGAGGATATCCGTCTCGTTCTGTTCAATAGGCTTGATGCTGGCTTCCACAAATCGATCGCGGGGCGGCATCTGCCCAGTACGAATCTTCTTGATAAGAAGGCTCTCGTCGGGCTTGCCAGGAACTAAGGCTGGGCCTGACTTGCCTCCCTTGAGCATGGTGACTTTATTACGCAGGTCTAAGCCCGCCTCTTGTTTGTGCAGGCCATGACAGATGGTGCATCGACGCAGCATGATCGGAATGATATCGTGCTGTGATACAGGCAATTCAACAGCTTGCTCGCCTGCGATATCACCGGAGCTGGCCCCTGAAGCGATCCATCGCTTGATAACCTGTATTTCTGCTTCGCTGAGTCGGTCTTTCTTGCCAGGCGGCATCGTTCCTTCATGAACCTTCTCGTACAGCAGGCTTTCGTCTGGCTTATGAGGTATCAGCACCGCGCCCGACTCACCACCTTTGAGAATGCCAGCCAGAGTGGTTAGGTCTAACTCAGCTTTTGAAACCTTGTCGCTGTGGCAGCGCCAACACTTGTTTTGAAGAATCGGTCGAATGTCAGTCTGAAAGGTCGGTGTCTTGGGAACTGGTACTTGTTTCGTGTCGTCGGCGAAATTTGCTGACTGAGCTGCGCGACCAGCCACCGCATAGATCACAATGAGGAACAATAAACAGTGGCACCGGTGTAGCATGTCATCGCATCCAATTCATCGGTGGGCTTCAAATGGCAGGGGTTGACTCTATACGTTGTTGTAGCAATTCAATTCGGACTCGCTGGCATTAGCATCATCTCGTGAAGTGGCAGGTGGTTCTCAAGATTACTGATCTCGGTCTTTTGCTCAACCGAACTGCTGCCTCAGCATGCTTACAATGCACAGCGTCAAAGGGTTTGTGTTCGACGCCGTAGCGATAGTGGAACTGCACGAAGGCAAGGTTCCTGATTATCGTTCGACAACCGACGAAGACAAAACGGAAGCACGATGACTTCTGTAAGTAGGAGTGATATCTCTCGGAAAGTGCTGATGTACTTCAGCGATTCATGGGATCATAGCAATTGGCCATCTCCACTTCTGGGAAGTGACGAGTTGCGGTTGGGTTAACATGAACGTCGTAACTACTAGCAAAACGTTGACGCTCTGTCAGCATTGGTTGAACTCTAAACCGTCTGGAATGCAGAAGAGCCTGGAAAGGGTTACGACACCAACACTTCAATATGGAAAAGTAAGAAAGATTAGTCGAGACAACTAAATCATAGTGCAAGTTGAACGTGTCCCACCGTTAGTTGAAAGCTAAAAATCGGCTCCTGGAGGTGGTTGATCCGTTGTAGGATCAGCCAAGCTAAAAATCCTTCGAGGAGCCGATGATGGGATCGTATCGTACCAAGCCACGTACCACCAGCACAAAGTCGAAAACAGCATGTCGCCCCCGTCAGGAACCGATCCAGCGTGAAGCGACTCACGACCTTCCTGCTGACATCCAGTTCACGTTGCCCTTGCCTGAGTTCATTGATGACCTGCGTCACAACCTGGTGGGTCGTCTGACCAAGGCGGTAGTGGAAGTGGTCGAACAGTTCCTGATCGCCGGTGCCGAGACGGTGGCAGGGCCCAGGCACCAGGGAGTGGAACA
>CAYPJB010000041.1:0-16992 GCA_964410845.1 uncultured Bacteroidales bacterium
CTCCAGCTTGGCCATACTGCAAGGCACCCTGCAGCAGACAGGAGTTACACTGAAGATGCTGCAAAGCTGCATCATCAGCCCACGGCAATTCAATACTCTCACCACCCAGGCTGATTCCAAAGCTGCTGTCCCACTGCATTGCGTGGGACAGTTATTGCAATCGCTTCCCACTGACGAATTCATCGATATCACCATTGATCGTCTGGGTGGCAGACAGCGTTACTTCGATCAAGTACAGCAATGGTTCCCGCAGCAACCGGTCCGCATCGTCAACGAAGAAATGGAATGCAGTGAGTACGCTGCTGGCTCACGCATCCGCATTCGTTTTCGTGTGCAGGCAGACCAGCATAGCTTTCCGGTTGCCCTTGCTTCGATGCTCAGCAAATACTGGCGTGAACTCCTGATGAAGCAGTTCAACAACTGGTTCACCCAGCAGCAGCCTGGGATAGCAGCCACCGCAGGGTATCCTCTCGATGCGACACGCTTCTGGAATGAAGCCGAACCTACTCGAAAGAAGCTGCAACTCATCGACAAAGATTGGTGGCGAGAACGCTAGGCAGCGTGTTTTGTTTCCTTACCTTTTGCCAGGGAACCGGCCCCTTCCTTCAGTTGTGGCTGGCGACAATGCACCTTGTGGTTCTCGTAATACTGCAGATACTTCGTAACGATGGCCTTGTCATTGCGGATCACCAGCAGGTTCTCTGCGTTGGCATCCTCTGCCTGGCGAGTGAAGTTAAAACTACCCGTGATAACAGTCTTTTGATCGACAATCATTAGCTTATTGTGAGCAATGGCATGCTCCGCATCGACCAGCACCTTCATGCCACTCTCGATACAGCGAGGCATATCGGAACGCAGATCGACTTCGTTGGCCCGATCGAATACTAATTCCACATCAATTCCCCGGGCATGGGCGTCCATCAAAGCCTTGACAATGGGATCGTATGTAAATGAGTAAGCCATTACCAACACCTGCGACCTGGCTGAACTGATCACGTCAATTACGGCCTGACCACATCCACCTTTAGGGGAGAAATGCACTTTCACTGAGGCTGGAGGAACCACCCAGCGATACACGAGTCGCGCCCAGTAGATGAGCACCAACCCGGCAGCGAATCCGGCCGATACCAGCAATATCAACGTCGTCATATGTGTTCCACCTCCGGAGACTGATGACCTCCGGCTCTTTAGTCGATGCCGTATTTGGTTTCGACGGTACGCTTGCTTTGGTTGAATTCCACCTGGGAGATAGCTCCACTATCGCGGGCCGCTTCCAGATCGTGAATTTCACGTTTCTTCAAACGATTCTTGTAGACCTGGCTGGCCCGGTAGTTGATAACCCGTGCTTCGTTGTACCCGGCAATTGGATCCCAGAGCATAGATACAGGCCAAGTGACGACGTCTACCGCGCCAAGAACGTAATTGCCTGTGTAGAACGAGCCACAACCAGGCAGGAAGCCAAGACATGCAGCGAGTGTCGGGTTCTTCTCTTCGACAAGGACCCCCTCAGCCTGCATCTTCTGGTATTCACACTGTTCAATGCAGGTCAGCGAGGAGCACCCCGTGAGCAGCAACCCCAGACCAACAACGACCGCATGGCGCATACGCCATCTCCCTAGCAAGATTGCGGCAAGCTGGGAAGGAGATAGCCGAGTTGGGAAATGTTGTCAATAACTATCAGACGCCATTCGCCGTATCCCGATGTAGTAAGCGGAGAACTCACTTACTTCGCTATCTTGAAAGCCTCTTCCTCAACCGGCCCATAAGCCAGAATGGTCGGTTTATCAATCGGATACGCGTCGAGCAGGGTACGAATATCCTTCAGTGTCACTGCATCAATCGATGCCAGATCATCATCAGCACTGCGATACTGATTCAAATAATGCCAACTGAAGCTCAGACTGGCCAGGCGGCCCATCGGGCGTTCGTTGCCTCGTACCACCCGGGAAGCCAGTTTGGCACGGGCCTGGTCCATTTCCTTTTCGGTAATGCCACTCTGCTGAACATCACGCATCACATCGAGATAGCGCTTCATGTTAGCCGCTGCCAGTTCCGGATCGCCACCACAATAGCCAAGGTAAGCCCCTGCTCCCTGGTATTCGTGGTAAGAGAAGTCAGCCGAGTCTGCATGACCAGGATCAATCAGGCTCCAGTAAAGCCTGCTGCCGGTATCGTCACCGATGGCACCAGCCAGCACTTCAGCGGCATAACGCAGTTCCGAAGAAGCAGGCGGTCCGCCCGACCAGATCATGAGATGCTCTTGAGCCACCTTATCCTTGTGTGTCACTTCCAGAAGCGAAGGCGAACCGGGCACCGGTACATCGCGAGGAGTGGGGCCTGTAGGCCAACTCCCACATCGTTCGTCCACCAGACGATGCAAATGCTTGAAATCAAAATTGCCTGTAGCGATCACCGAGATATTCGGCGCCACGTAACGCTTGTCGAAATAAGCCAGCATCTGATCGCGAGTCAGTGCTGCAACTGATTCCGTTGATCCCAGAACCCTGTTGCCGAGCGGATGCTTCTGGAAGAAGAGACTTTTCGAAGCATCGTACGCCGACCACATCGGCTGATCTTCGTACATACTGATCTCTTCGAGGATGACCTTCTTCTCCATGTCGAAATCATCCTGCCGCAGGCTGGGACGAAGGATGTCGGCCAGGATGTCTACCGTTTGAGGCAGATACTCAGGAAGCACTGCCGCATAGAAGACCGTATTCTCTTCACTGGTGTAAGCGTTGTGGTTGGCACCGATGGCATCGAACTCGCGGTTCACATCAAGCGAGGTGCGACGTGGCGTACCCTTGAAGACCATGTGTTCCAGAAAATGCGATACGCCAGCCACTTCCGGACTTTCATCACGCGCCCCGGTGCGAACAAAGAACCCCAGTGCCACCGAGCGGGCATCGGGGTTCGTCTCGCCGAGAATCTGCATGCCATTGCTAAGCCGAAGGTGATGAAACTGAAGCATCGGTTATCCTTGAGGTGTCCGTGTACATCACATCATATGGCGACGATGGGATATTCTGCAAGTAGGCCTGTCTTTCAACTCAGATCAGCCGACCTCGCATCCAGAAACCGATGCAGTGGTGCATAACTCCAGCCAACACCAAGTTCCTCGCTCAATCGCTTCAGCTCAGCGAGGTACTTCTCGGTGATGAGTTCCCCCTTGCCGGCATAGTTGGGGTCGCAGAAGTAGACTCGACACCCCAGAGGCCTCTCCTGCCGGGCGGTACAGAGTGAGTTCACTTGAAATGGACAGAAGGCATTATCCACGGGTGTTTCGTAACCCGGTGCAGAGTGCAACAACGTCTCCGCTTCCAGGTGCGAAAGAAACAACGTGTGGCCATACTCTTTGAACCGGCAGCACTTCCCGCTGGCTACACACACCGGGGCGTGACTGCGAATCTCAGCGTCCGCTTCGTCGTACAAACGGAAGACCCGTCGCCGCAGTTCAGCCCGTTCTGCATCACTGAGTTCGCTGATTGCTTTTATCACATCATTTCCTGGCAGGCTTCATCTCTTGGAGTCGGGCGGTAATCTCTTCCACGGAGAACAGTTGACCGGTTCCACTGCCGGGACATCGCTGCTTTACCTTGTCCCAATCCTTCTCCGATTCAAGATTGTGTTCCCAGAAAGGCCAGGTACGACACTGCCTGGGACGGGCTTCGTACACCAGGCAACCAACTGAAGCTTCGAAAAAGATGCAGTCATCGCTTGCCTGCTCCCGCAAACTGCGACTTCGCCCGATTTTCCTCGTATAAACCTTGGTAAATGCCTCATCATCCATCTCGAGATGCCGGGCCAGAGTGTGAATCTCGTCATCGTCCACCCAGACATAGCCCGGCCCCCTGCAACAGTTGCCACACTTCGTGCAACTGAACCTGAGCCCATCTGCATACCAGGGACTTTCGAACATCGCTTGCTGTTCCTGACTGATTCCTACATAATCTATCCTACAGGACATACGCTTACTCGGAATAGCTGGCATGATGAACGCTGATCGTTTTGGGCTCTCTCGGCAACTCACCTTGTTTCTGGTGATGACGATCGTGGGCTTCTCCTTCCGTTTCCTTCCCTACTGGAAGGAACAGTATGAAGGCTGGCTGCTCTGTATCTGGGGTGCTAACGCTGTTCTGCCTCTGATGATGCTGACTGTCTCCCAATCCAAGTCAATTACCTGGGGCTACACCCTGCCGTTCCTGGGCTTCATCTTCAGTGATCTGATCATCCAGGTTATCCTGCAGGCAAAGAATCTGCCCACGTCTTCTTTAACTGGTCGATTGGCGATCTATGCCATCTTCCTGGCTCTGTCGCAACTTGGCTTGATTCTGCGTTGGCTCAAGCTCCAGAAAATCGAACGTCTCATCGTCGGTGTCTCCCTGACTCTCACAGGCTCCGTGCTCTTCTTCCTCATCAGCAATTTCATGGTCTGGTATGGCTCCACGCCTGCTGCTGGAAACTACTACTACCCACCGACCTGGTCCGGGCTACTACGCTGCTACGAAATGGCGATGCCGTTCTTCAAGAACCAGTTCTTCGGCGATGGCGTCTTCAGCCTGGCCTTCTTCGGCATCTATGCACTGCTGGAACAGCGGGTCACAGAACCCTCGCCTGCCACGGCTCACTCAGTAACCGCCTGATGACACTGGTTCAGCAGAGATATCGCTGACTTTCAGTGCAGTGTCTGCTGTGGAGCTTTTGAGCAACTGTGGCTTGCTGCCTTCAGACAGATCAACAATACCCTGATCCTTGAATACCGGCACCCGGATATTGCAGAAGTGGGCAGGTGCTGTTTCCGGATCGAGGCGAACATAGTTCCTTGCACTTTTCCAGGTCCAGGTCTGGTTCGTCAGCAGATCGTGTATGAGAAATACCTTATCCTCGGTCAGCCCGAGTTTCTCCAGTTGCAGATCAACATAGCCTTCCTGGACACGTTGTGGATCCAGATTGATTACGAAGATAAACCGATCACTGAAGTTGACTGTTGTTTTGCTGTAGCAGATGAGTTGAGGATTGCTGGTGGCATGGAACGTCACATTATCCAACCGCTGTAGCGATGGATGTGTGCGACGTATTTGATTCAATAGTTTGATCAATGGCTTCAGACTGCCCGCCACATCCACCGGGCGCTGAACAATTTCGTAGATTTCAGACGGCTGATATCGATGAGTGCCATCTTTGGCAGCACTGCACTCGTAGAACTCAAAACCACTGTAGATGCCATAGAGTGGTGAGAGACTGGCTGCCAGGATCAACCGTGCAGCAAATGCTGCCTTGTTTCCATGTTGCAGATAGGGAGGAAGAAAGTGAGGTGTGTTGGTGAACATGAGCGGGCGGAAGTATTGCACTAATTCACCCGCGGTCACTTCCCTGAGATGCGATTCCAGTTCGGCTTTAGTGCTCTTCCTCGGGAAGGCCGACATGCACTGGCTGAAACCGATACGGGCCAGTTCATGGCTCATCGCCGGCCTGCTGGAACCACTCGAAAGAAAAGATACATCAGGATGTTGGTGCTTGAGTTGCGAAATCAGCCAATCCCACAGGCCAACCGGCATGACATCGGGTGAATCGATGCAGAAGTGGCGAACTCCCTGATCGATCCAGAACTGGGTAATGCGAAGCACTTCCTGCCATAACGAAGGCCAATCGTCACTATCGAAATCCAGCATGTACACATCGCTGTGAATACCAGGCGGCGGCTCCGCATACTCAAAACTGCCATCAGCTTGCTGCTTGAACCAGTGAGGAGACTGCTTGACATACGGATGATCCGGCGAACAGTTCAACGTCAATTCCAGCGCAATATCAAGTTGGTGGGCCTGGGCTGCCCCCAGGAGCATGCGGAAATCATCAATAGTTCCCAGAGCAGGTTCAATCACGTCATGGCCACCCTGCCAGTTGCCCACCGCCCAGGGGGAGCCTACATCGTTCGGTTCTGTTTCAGAACTCGGCGACTTCCCCTTGCGATTCGTCAGGCCGATAGGATGAATCGGCGGAAGCAGCAGCACATCGAACCCCAGATCGCGAAGCTCCGGCAATCGACGCAGCACGTCTCGTAGCGTACCGTGCTTGCCAGGTGTAAGCGATTGTGAGCGTGGGAATAACTGATACCACGCTGCAAAGCCTGCCCGCTGCGGATCCACGATGATTTGATACGTGTGTTCCGTCACCACCATGAGGGCTGGGTCCGGATGATCTGCACTGATTTCCGTCAGCACCGGGTTGAGTGCAATCAGAATCGATTCATCGACTGGGTGACTTGGATCACCCAGCAGTGAAGCAGCCTGAATCAAAGGTACGCGGGCTGAACCACGTGGCACCCGATTCGCCAGTGATCGCAGCAGCGATGCACCTTCCTGAAATTCAAGCAGCAATTCCCTTTCGCCTGCATCCCAGAATTGGCGAATCGAATGCTGCCAGGTGGCCAGGGCATCTGTCCAGGCCACAATGGAATACTGGTAATAGCCCAACTGATCCAGCACAAAACTAGCTTCCCAACTGTCCTCGCCGACACATTTCATCGGGACATGTTGATACTCTCTCTCATTCTCGTGCATATATCGCAATGCAGCGCCTAACCGATCATTGCCGTTGCGAAAGATGCTGGCACTGACTTTAAAACAATCTCCCAATAACCTTTTGACTGGAAACCTGCCACACTGCAATGCTGGCGTGATATCTGCAAAGCGAATGCGATCATCGTTCATTCGTTGCATCGTGGGCGTGGCAGCCAATGGCATGGGCGAAGACCTTATCAATACTTTCCATTGCTCGTAAATTCTATCTTGCTAACGGAGGCAGGATAAGTGGAATATGCTGATCCAGTCAGGAATTCAGACGTATTCCTGCGCTACGTTTGATACTCAGGATATCGCAGGCAATACATGACAAATGAACTTCCTGTCCTCAGAAGGCTTGGTCCATGGGACAAGGTCTTTGCCAAACCGCTCTCCGACCGCCTGCAATTGGCCATCAATCGCTGGGTGGAAAAGCAACGCTGGTATCTGGAGAAGGCTGTCAATTATTCCACGCTTGCCATCGAGGATGCCACGCTGATACATGTGGAAGCCCAAGACATATGGTGGCTTCGTTTGAAATACACCAGCAGTGCTTTTTCAGCTCTACCCGAGAACATCCACTATCAACTGCCACTTT
Source organism: uncultured Bacteroidales bacterium (assembly GCA_964410845.1). Lineage (GTDB taxonomy): Bacteria > Planctomycetota > Planctomycetia > Gemmatales > HRBIN36 > JAEUIE01. The sequence goes on from CAYPJB010000041.1 coordinate 7,159, forward strand.
TCTTCGACTCCCAAGCGAGTGTACCACCACCGAACTGCATCGCCCGCATCGAGGGCCGCCAGAATGGTTACGTCATTGATGCCTGGCAGAACTTGCACTTTGTCAATTGGTTTGTGTCCGGTCAGGCACCCCCGTTTATCGAACGCCATCACTTCTGCAATACACCACCGGTCGATTTCAGCGAACTTGCTTTCAAGCAGATTGATGATGGCCAAAGCAACACCTCGTATCTCCTCGGCAATCGTTACTTTCTCAAAATCCTCCGCCGCCTTCTGCCAGGCAATCAGCCTGAAGCAGAGATGGCCAGCGAACTCACCCGACGAGGCAGTAGCAACACCATTCCGCTGATTTCCAGTTGGGATTGGATATTGCCTGACGGTCACGCTTCGTTAGCCATGCTGAGTGCTGCCATCGAACATCTGGGTACCGGATGGAACTGGTTGCAACAGTGCCCCTCAGTCGAACTGTTGCCTGCGATCGAACAACTGGGCGAAGCTACTGCTGCACTGCATCTACTGCTTGCACTGCCAAGCAATGATCCTGCCTTCAGCCCTGAACCAATCGATGTTCATGCATTACAAAACCGCTGGCAGCAACGTCTCGTCTCAACCATGTCACTCGTACAAGCAGTTCCTTCAATAACTACAAATGACCTGGGCAAGGCTTTCCTGCAACTTGCCCAGCAGCACCTCTCCAGCGGCTGGCCCATTCCTTCCTCCACTGCCACGAAAGCGCACCGCATTCATGGCGACTATCATCTAGGCCAGGTGCTTCGAACGATCAACCAATGGTACATCATCGACTTTGAAGGCGAGCCACTCAGACCGCTGGAGGAACGCCGGGCAAAGGACCTCCCCTGGCGCGATGTGGCAGGCATGCTCCGTTCGTTTGGCTACCTGCACCACACGCTGGCCAGGCAAGGAATCTCATTCCCACTGGAGGAAACTCGTCAGGCATTTCTCAATGCATACAGCGAACGACTCGATCCATCCACACAGGCAAGTATGTTGACCTGGCTGCCGCACTATGAGTTGGAGAAAGCTCTCTACGAGATCGAATACGAGATCCGCTCCCGCCCCGATTGGCTGGAGATACCACTCAGCGCTGCTGTGAAGTTGTTACAACAGTTAGCCCCGGGTGAGTCGCCGGGGGGCTAGATCGTTACTTCTTCCCCCGCTGCAGTACCACCAGCGTCGTTCCTTCCTTACTGCGAAAATCGAGCGGGCGCGTGCTGCCAGGCTCTGAAAAGCAAAGCATTAATTCATCGCCCTGTAAACGGTAGATGCCAAGCGACAGAAAAGTCTTCGTTTTCACCTGGATGGTGATATCCATGGTCTTCGGATTAGTCTGCACATTGATAAGGAATGGCCTCTCATCCGCTTTATTATCTGACCGAAGCACTGCCTTGCCCTGGCGATCCTGCAGCTTCATCAACTGGCCATCGAACACATATCGATAGCCTTTCATCCTCTCTGTCAAATCCTTGCCATCAATCTGTGATGAGGTTACCATCCATGTTCCGCCAAGCCTTTGCACTTCCTGCGTGATGGCATCACCCGGAGGCTGGCAACAGATCAACAACACCATACTGGCGGACAGTAAGCTCATTCCTCGATCTCCGGTACGTCCTTGTGCTCGTGGATGCCACGATAACTGTAATAACGCTGGTGATCAATCCATCCTTCAGCTACAGCTTGACGAACAGCACAATTCTCTTCTCTCAGATGAGAACATCCAGGGAAGCCACAAGAGGCCACGAATGGGCGAAATTCCGGAAAGTGACCGTCCAACTCTGCCGAGACGACATTCCACAAATCAAACTGTCGGATGCCTGGCGTATCCACCACCCAACCACCTGACGATAGCCGTATCAACTCTGCTGTCGTGGTCGTATGTCTTCCCTTCTGGTTCGTATCGCTGACAGTTCGCACTCGCAGTTCCAGCCCCGGCTCAATCGCATTGAGAAGCGATGTCTTTCCCACACCGCTCTGCCCGGAGAAAACGGTCTGACGATCACGCAACTGATCACGAAGATCATCCAGGCCCTGTCCCGTCGTGGCACTGGTCAGAATGGCAGGTATCCCGAGTTGTGCATACATACCCAGGATCGTCTGGAAGTCCGCTGGATCGACAAGATCAGCCTTGTTGAAACAGATGATTGGAAGCAGTTGCCCCATCGAAGCTGCCACCAGGTAGCGATCCACCAGGTGTGGCTTGAGAAAAGGCTCAGCCAGTGCCGCGACGATGACGATTTGATCGACGTTGGAAACCAGCACGTGCTCACGCTTCCACGACTTACGCGTAAGCAGTCCGTAACGAGGCTCAACCTTCTCAATAGCTCCTTCATGATTGCCTGCTGGTCGAAACCAGACACGATCCCCGGTGGTTACCACGTTCCGTTCATCAATGGATAGGCTGCGTAACAATCGTCGCACCGTGCAGGCGTACTCCACGCCGTCGTCTGTCATGACGATGTTCTGCAAGCCATGCACACGGATGACACGCCCAGCCAGGCATGCCGAAAGATCAACTACCGGCATGAAGATGTCGGGCGTCTTACTCGCCTCGTTGGTCGTCTTCTCATCGGTGATAATGGTGCGTTTCCGAGACAGGTCCCCCTTGGCTCGAATACGTTCGCCGCTGGAGTAGTCCTGCCTGTCATCGCCGGCGTAGTCGCGCGTCCACGATTTATCGCGTGGAGGCTTCGAGCGGTTCTTCCGCAGATCTACACGTATTTTGCGATGTTCTGCCATGCCCTTATTATGGAGGCACACCAACTACTTGGGAATAGCGATTATCCAGCAACTGATTCAGGCATCGATTCCGTGGAATTGCTTTTAAGCTGCAACATCTCGGGAGTTACCGTCGGCTCATCGATTTTCTCCCGGCTCCGTTCACGTATCACAAACAGGCAATTCTGTCCGAACGATGCTCGTATACCAACCAGCTTCATCACACCGTCTCGCGAACGGATCGTGGTGAAGACTTCCTGCTTGCCATTACGAAGTTCCGTCAGAGCTTCCGAGCCTGTCAACACTACGCTCTTTAAATGAGCATGCCTTTCCTGTAATGGCGGCGCCACAAAGAAGTCCGTGAAAGAACGATGCAGCATCTTCTGCTGATTGCAGCCGAGCAACTTCTCCGCCGCCGGGTTCATCGACCGAATCTCCAGCTGCGCCCCGGTAATCAACATGGCTATCGGCGATTCACGCAGTACCTTGGCAAAGACATCCCCCCGCTGGCGGGATTGCTGTAAGGTGGTAATGAGCTGGCACAAGGTACCCAATAGCACTGTACGGTCGTCGGTATCGGGCATATCGAAATCTTCAGCTTTGAACTCGATCGACTTATTCAGGCTGACATTGGTCATGATCTCGCCGATTTTGTCCAGGGTCGAACGCAACTGCTCGCGCCGTTTGCATAGTCGTTCCGTCACTTCCAGCAAGGCCCGATAGACGGGATCGTCGCGAAATGACACTTCCTGAAGTGGCACCAGCAGTTTGTCTCTACTTTCTACATGTGCCTGCAACGTCGCTAACAATTCCTCACTTTGGCGACGCAAGCGAAGCTGACGCACCAGGAGTAACAGCCAGAATCCAATCGCAGTTGCAGAAGAGGCTATCGTTACACCCAGCACCGTGGTCGGTACCTGCACCTGCAGACTCAGGACGCAAACTACCACAGCAGGTAGTGCCAGAACAGCTACGGTAACAATACTGACTATGACAAACACGATGGATCGCAGGTGTGGGTTCAAATCGCAGGAGTTATAACTACCTTATCTTACTTTTACGGAAGATGCCATTCATTCTCTATGAAGAAACGGCTCCGTTTCGATCAGCCAATCCAGCATGGTGAGGGTTATTCGGGCAATATTCCGGGCGTCATCCAGCCCTCGATGGTGCGTACCTACGAGAGGCAGCTTTGCCCATTCGAGTGCTCGCTCCATGCCACAGGGCTTCACTTTCCGAAAGGCTGCATAAGCATGTTTGACGTTAATGTGCCGCTCCAGCCCGTCATTCCAGGGCAGTTGATGGCGGGTCACATCAAGCTTTAATTGTTTGAGATCGTACCGGCCCCACGATGCAAATACAAAGGGCTGATCACCGATCCACTTCATGAAAGATTGATATACCTCTCCAAACCCTTTCGCCGCATCTACTTCGCTTTGGGTGATCGTCGTTAACTGTTTGCAGAATTCAGACAATTCCGGATGCAGCACCGGCTTAACCATGCTCTGAAACTCATCCGCCATTACCCCGTCAATCACTCGCACCGCACCGATCTCAATAATCTCCATATCGTCCTTGTACGGCTCTTCCTTCCAGCACGTTGCTTCCAGATCGCAGATGATGAGAGGTTGATGTTTCACGTTACCAGCTCACTCGTTGTACGCGATGGTTCTCGCTATCAAGGATGAATACCTTGGTGGCAGTACAAGCCAGGCCCCAGGGTTGAAACAAGCAACCCGGTTCACGCCCGGCCTTACCCCATGTGCCCAGGCTCTTACCTTGCTGATCGAACTTCTGGATGCGATGTTGCCCCCACTCCGCGACGAACACCGTACTATCGCTTCTTACCATCACATCGTAAGGATATTGCAATTGCCCATCGCCCGTTCCTGGTGAGCCGATACTGCGAAGGTACTTGCCTTCGAGAGAAAATACCTGGATCCGATGATTGCACGAATCGGCCACGTAAAGCTCGTTGTTGTAAATGGAGAGCCCGCGTGGTCGACTCATTTCCCCTGCGCCGGAACCATGACTGCCAAAGCTGGCAAGGTGTTCACCAAGGGGGTTGAGCTTGCGAATACGATCCTCGTTTTCGTTGCCAAACTCACTGACATACCAGTTACCTGCATCGTCTTCAGCGATATCTGCCACGTACTGGTAAGGCCCCAGGTTGCCTGCTCCCAGCGTTCCGGGAATGGCTTTCACCAGCGTACCATCAGGCTGGTAGAGGAGTATCTGCTGATAATGCGAATCAGCCACGATGAGCTGCTTCTTGAGTTTTGACCAGCACAATCCCGCCGGCCTGCCATTGGCGATGGTCGGCGTACTCCAGTTTCGAAGGGGCTTGCCTTCAGGAGTGAAGACCTGAACGCGGCCTGCGTAGTCGACGATGTAGATTTCCTCGTTCCCGGATGCATCTTCGCCAATAGTGATGGCACGCGGCCGAATGAAATCACCCGGACGAATGCCACGCTTGCCCCAGATGAGGTCTGGAGTATCGCTCCTATCGCTGCAGCCGATCGCGCAGCCGACAATTAGTAATATCAGGGAACGTAACATCTCCTTCATGATACAGCCTTTGTTTTGAATTGAGAGTAAATGCAGTACTGATTATTTTGATCAAATTCTAAATACAGTCATACCGCGTTCGAATATGATATAGTTAGACATCCATCTAACTATCAAACCATGCTCAACGACGCCTTCAAAGCCCTGTCTGATCCGTCCCGCCGGCAAATCCTTGCCCGCCTGCGTACCGAGGGAGAACTGACTGCCGGTGAGCTTGCTGAGCAGTTTGATATGACCAAGCCTACCATGTCTCATCACTTTGCCGTGCTGAAAGAGGCAGGCTTGGTAAAGAGCAGACGGGCTGGTCAGCAGATTATTTACTCTCTCAATACCACGGTAATGGAAGATGTCATGGGACTGATGCTCGACTTCTTTCAGGGAAAAACGAACGGCAAACCAAGCAGGAAACGAGGTGATCTATGAAGAAGCTCTATAATTTTGGCTCGCTCGTGCTCATTCTCTTCTCGTTTATTGTCTCTTTCGTCGTGTTTCAGAACCGCGACGCCTGGCTGCCGGAGAAGGTTCCGACCCACTGGGGCATCAACTTTGAACCCGATGCCTGGACCAGCCGGGATGGCATCTTCTGGTATCTCTTCATGATCCCCATCATGATGGTCGCCACTAGCGGTTTGATCTACATCCTGATGCGCTGGTTTTCGCCCAGAGGCTATGATGCCACGAAAGCGAATCCGACGCTTGGCAGTTACGTCATCCTGCTGATGAACGGGATGATGGCCGCTCTGCATGTCGTCATCACGCTTGGCTACACTTCAGCCAAGTTGCCTATCGAGGCAGGGATCATGGGGGTTATCTTTTTCTTCTTCATTCTGCTGGGAAACATCCTTGGCAAAGTGCAGCAGAACTTCTGGATAGGCATCCGCACCCCCTGGACTTTGACCAACCACAAGGTCTGGGAGAAAACCCACCGTTTGGCCGCCTGGCTGTTTGTTGGTGCCGGCATCGTTGGACTGCTGTCCCTCGCCCTGTTGCAGGTGCTGCCTAAGCCTGTGCTTCTCGGTTGCTGGATTGGTCTGCTGGCAATGGCTGCTTTGGTGCCCGTGATCTATTCGCTGGTGTACTATAAACAACTCGAACGGACTGGACAACTCAGCGTAGAGTGAAACCCTTTCAGCCCTCGGTGAGTCGCCGCGGGTGTTTCTCGCGAAGATTTATCGTCTATCAACCTGAAACTGCACCACATCCAGCCGACGTCGTACTCCCACTCTTCCCGGCAACTCCACTGCTGCACGTTTGCCATGGAACACTTGAATTACCTCGCGCCAGCGTGCCCGATTCATCGCATCCACCGTCCAACCCTGACTGTACCACAACTGTCGCAACAGTTCCTGTAAGGTCTCCGCATCCAGCCCTTCGAGATCATGCAGCCGTAGCGAAGCCACATCCGCTTCGACATGGACAGTCGCCTGCGCCAGCAAGACCCTGGCAAGGTTCTTCACTTCACGATATTTTTTCCGGGCAACTTTCGCCCAGTGAGCCAGATGCTGCACCGCGCTCGGATTGATCGTCAACAACTCCGGCATCACCTGATGCCGCAATCGATTCCGCGTGAAGTGTATCTCTTCATTGCTGGCATCCACACAATACTGAGCTTGAACAGTTTTCAGATAATCGAGCACGTTGATCTTGGTACATGGCAATAACGGCCTGCCGAGTTGAATTGACTCCGTCAGTCGCTTTTTCTGGGCAATCCCGCGCAACCCACGCCAGCCCGTCCCTCGAACCAGGTGATGCAGCACCGTCTCGGCCTGATCATTCAGCGTGTGCCCGGTCATAATCCAGCTACATTTCAATCGCTCAGCCGTGGCGATCAACCATTGATATCGCAATCGCCGGGCTTCTGCTTCCAGACTCACCTGCCCTGGCTGTAATGTTTCAGACCATCCTATCTCAATTGTCGATCCCAGTTCACGTGCCACCGATTCCACCAGCGCTGCATCCGCCTCGCTGGCTTCTCCTCTCAATCGATGATTAAAATGCCCAACGACGATCCTTGCACGATCGTAAGACTGCACCGTACCGAGCAACATTGCCATGCTGTCCGGCCCACCGGAAACGGCAAGCAGCACTCGCCCCTTTACCTGGGCGTGGCGATTAAATTGCTTAATCGCTTCGACAACAGTTGGTGTTTGCGTCTTGGACATGACAATTCATTAAACCACAGAGGCACAGTGCAGCACATTGAAAACCAGGTCTTCTCTGTTCCCTCTGTGCCTCTGTGGTTGTTGATTACTTCTTCTCTTCAATCCGCGGGAAGAGTGGCTTCACTTTGCCATCCACCAGTGCAGCTGTCACCCGCAGATCCTCCGCTTGTGGCGTCAGATCAGCAGCATCTGCATACTTCACTTCTTCCCAAGCCTTCGGGAAGTTAAAGCTACGGTAGATCGCCTCCGCTGAAGTCGGGATGAATGGCTTCAGCAGAATGCTCGCCACCCGCAGCGACTGTACCGCATTGAACAGCACCGTCTTGGCTGCTTCCTTGTCCGTCTTCACCAGCTTCCACGGAGCGTTCGTCTCCAGATATTGGTTCGTCGGCGTCAGGAAGCATTGGATGATCTCCTGCAAGGCCTGATTGTAACGGCAGGCTTCCACGTGACTGCGTACTTCAGCGACGAAGGTGCTAAGGTTCAAGCCAGGGACACTCACCAAACCTCCATCACGCCCGGGTGACTGACCACCGGTTCCAATCAGCACACTCTCGTAGTTCTTGGTAATCAGCGTCAAACAACGACTCAGCAAATTCCCAAGGTTATTCGCCAACTCGCTATTAAACACCTCTCGGAACCGATCCCACGAGAAGTCACCATCGCCGGGGAACGGGCATTCCCTCATGAAGTAATAACGGAAAGCATCAGCGCTGAACTGGGTGATGATGTCCATTGGCTCGATAGCATTCCCCAGCGACTTGCTGATCTTCTCCCCCTTGATGTACACAAACCCATGCCCGAACACTTTCTTCGGTGCCTCCAGGTCAGCAGCCCACAGCATGGCTGGCCAGAGGGCACAGTGGAAGCGGGTGATGTCCTTGCCGATGAAGTGGATATCCGCTGGGTAGTATTTCTTGAATGTCGCCTCGTCGTCGCCGTAGCCAATGCCCGTGATGTAGGTCAACAGGGCATCGAACCAGACGTAGATGGTGAACTCTTCATCGAATGGAATTCGGATGCCCCACTCTTCGCCTTTGCGACTGATGTTCACATCCTGCAGGCCTTCGTTTTTGATCAGGCTGATGATCTCGTTCCGCCTGCTCTCCGGCTCGATGAATTCCGGGTTCGATTCATAGTAGGTCAGCAGCCTATCCTGGAAGGCACTGAGTTTGAAGAAGTAGCAAGGCTCTGCCCGCCGAGTGAGCGGCGTCTTGTGATTGGGGCACAAGCCGTTGTTCTCGGTGTGCTGCTTATCGCTCTTGAACTCCTCGCAGCCATCGCAGTACCAGCCTTCGTACTGGCCCTTATAGATGTGGCCATTGTCGTAGACCTTCTGGATGAACTTGCGGCAACAGACCTTGTGCCGTTCGTGGCTGGTCTGAATGAAGGTATCGTAGCTGATCTGCAGCGCATCCCAGATTGACTTGAACTGATTGGCCATGTCGTCGCAGTAGGCCTGCGTGCCCAGGTTCAGTTCTGCAGCCCGCTTGGCGACCTTGAGCGTGTTCTCGTCGTTCCCCATCAGGAAGAAGACATCGTACCCCTCCATGCGGCGATACCGTGCCTGCACATCAGCTCCCAGCTTTTCAAAAGCGGTTCCAATATGGGGCCGACTGTTCGGGTAATCAATGGCAGTGGTCAGGAAAAACTTCGCTGCGGTCATATCTCGCTTTCTTGCAGTGGAGAGCGGGGAGCTGAGGGTTGAGACCCCACTTCACTGATTATGGTATGACTCTGAATGAAGCTGGCGGGTTCAGTTTGGTGATCATTTGGTGCCTGCAGGCTGTAGATTGCGCTTGATCCAGCCATCATAAAGCAGTTGAACAGGCTCCACATTCATAGTGTGCAGTTTGCATCGGCCTTCCTTCCTGGTTGTTAACAAACGGGCCGATTCCAGCACTCGCAGGTGTAGCATCACGGTGCAGCGGTCAAGATCAGGCAGTTGTTCGCAAAGTTCCGATGTGGTGCGTGGTTGAGTCCGAACCACTTCCAGAAGCAAGCGGCGTTCAGCGTTGGCGAGCGCCTTGAAAACCAAGTCCAACGAATCTGCTGGCGAGGCGACAGCTTTCGTGCGTGCTTTCTTTCGCCGTGCCATGAGATTGGTCTTGTACACTACAATAGAAACATGTTATATTTTTATAACATGTTGATCTGAGTGTTCAACCAGCCGCTCCAGGATTGCAGCGGCCCACGCTAAGGAGAGCGACCATGGTGAATACGGAACAATACAACGCCGGTTTGATCGCCAACACTCGTAGTGAAGCAGGGAAGCTGCGTGATGAGTTAGGCTATCAGCGAAGCCTTCAGAACCAGTGTGGCTACTCACTGCTATCCATGCGTGTGAAAGCCTACCTGGAATTTGGCATCGA
>CAYPJB010000042.1:0-16945 GCA_964410845.1 uncultured Bacteroidales bacterium
TGGGCTCGCTATTACCCTGGCCCCACAGGCTGTTAGCTTCCTGAGGGGCAATAGAATGTGCAAAGTACGCCAGAATGGCGGCGTAACTTAAGATTGATCAGTTATCGAACGAACAGGTGCATGTATCTCCTGCCGTCACTTCCCATCACCCAGGCTGCGCCAGCATAGGTGTAATTGTCATAGGTGCAGCAAGTGCCCCATCCCCAGGATGGTTCCAACGCTCCACAACCTGCTGAGGTGGCTTGTCCACCTGCAGGCAGATAGCTGAAATCGCTCTCGGGAAGATGCCCATGAATGAAGCGGGCACATCTCTGCTTGGCACAAGCCAAAGCAGCTTTATTGAGGAGCGGATCAGGCAAGAAAGGTTTCAACCCTCGCTTCGCACGTTCCGCATTCACTTCATCAAGTGCATCATCGGAACCTGTTAACGTGGTTGTTTTTGAATCAGACTTACTTTCGACAGACGATTCAACCTGACGGATCTCATTGACGGGCTGTTCCTGACTGGTAACAGCTGGTTGCGTGACATACTCAGACTGACGCAACCGACTTCGACGTGGTGGGCCTGCAGACACAGTCGCATCAGACACTATCAACAATGCAACTACGACGAACACTAAACGCATCATGCTTCTCCTGTTGCGAAACGAGGTGGCATCCATAGAGAGCGTTACAATAGGAAGTCTACAGTGGGATGGGCAACCCTGTGGCACAAGGAATACGCAGTTATGGCATACATCTAATGTTGCCACAAAATTGAATGTACAGTAGCTTGTGACTATTTATACAGGTAACGATCGTTCGGGTGCCACCCAGTTTTCCAGATATCGTTTGAGATGAGGCTGCTTGTCGCTTTCGGACTGCAGCCAGTTCTGAGCTTCCTTGCGGAGATGCTCTTCCTGGAATGACGTTAGTTCACCAGTCAGCACTCTTGTCCTCAGGAAGACGAAGTAGGTGTCTATCACATCGAATGAACAATATTCGTTCACAGCAGCATAGTTGCCGGTAAGGATCATGGAGTAGACATTGGCCCCGCTCATCTCGAACTTGCCGGGGATACCGATGAGTTTGCTGAGAAGGTTCAGCCCACCTGCCATGCGGTGGGCGTTGTAGTTACTGAAGAATTCAAAGAGATCGAGATGGAGATCGCTGTAACGATTGCGTGGGCCACGGTCTTTATTGCTTTTGCCACCATCATCCCCCTTGAAATGCCAGGGGATAGAGAGGCCGTAACGGAAAGCAGCCAGTTCAAGAACGGGGATATCGAAAGTACGACCATTGAAGCTGACGAGCTTGGCCTTGTAATGCTGAGCCCCTTTCCAGAAGGCTGCAACAATTTCCTGCGGTCGATAGAGCGGAGCATCCAGACAGGTCAGCGATTGCAATCGAAAATCGACACCAACTCGCAGCACGCAAATAGCTACCGGCAGATGATACGACAGTGGCAGAAAATCGGAGCCTGACGAAGAACTGGCCCGGGCATCATCCTGGGCACGAATGACCGCATCATGTGCAGTGAGATTCTGACCCGGATACTTGGTATCCGCAATGAGCTGGCCATCGGGGATGGTCTCAATGTCGAAGATCAAGTAGCCAGCTTTAACCTCAGTCATGTGGCTTATTTCAACCCACCCTTTAAATCCGTCCGACGATGGATCGGTTTGCGTGGTGCAGCGTCCGCAGCAGCTTCAGCCTCAGCCGCTGCAATCTCCGCTGCTGAGCGTTCTGCATCTTCCTTTTCTTTCTGAACTGCCTTCAGCGAGAGGCTCATGCGACGGGTAGCAGGGTCGTACTTGGTCACCTTTACTTCTACCGTCTGATCGACCTTCACCACGTCACTGACTCGGAACACACGTTTGCTTGCCACTTCGGAGATATGGAGCAAACCTTCGATGCCAGGAGCGAGTTCGATAAATGCACCAAAATCCATGATGCGGGTAACTTTACCATTCACCACGCTGCCTACAGGGAAGTTGTTCTCGACTTCATCCCACGGGCTGCTCATGCATTCTCGGAGGCTCACCGTGACCTTCTTGCGTTCCTTGTCCAGACGAATCACCTTCACTTCGATACGCTGGCCTGGAGTAATAAACTTGCTGGCATCATCCACTTTCTGCCATGCTATCTCGCCCATGGGCAGCAATGCATCGCAACCACCCAAATCAACGAAGGCGCCGAATTCCTTGATGTTACCGACGATGGCTGAGCGTTTCTGTCCTTCTGCCAGTTCGGCCCAGAGCTTCTCCTGGGCTTCAGCACGTTCCTGCTTCAGCAATGCCCGTCGACTCACGACGAGGTTCTTTTCGGCAGGGTCCACTTCAGTGATCAGGCAGCGAAGTCTTTGATTCACATACGGAGTTGTGTCATCCACCCGGAACATTTCCAACTGGCTGATCGGCAGGAAGCCACGGATGCTGTTGACTTCAACGCTCAAGCCACCCTTGTTCGTGCCAGTTACCTTGGCTTCGACGATCATGCCACGGGCCACGCTCGACCAGTTCACCGTTTGCTCTGCAGCGCCAGGCAGTGCCAGGAGCATACAACCATTGGCACCATCGAATCCTTTGATCACGACTTCGATTTCATCTCCCACTTTGGGTTCTGTCACAAAACTCGCGAATGGCACAACACCCTGACTGCGTCCGCCGATATCGACGAAGACATCATCACCATGAATGCTGATGACTTTGCCCTTCTTGTTGCCCCCTCTGGTGCCAGTCTGTGTCGAAGCACTATCTGCTTCGTAAAACTTGTCTGCAGGCATCTCACCCATGGCCCGAGCCAGTTCCGCTTCTACATCGTCATCCATGATGAATTGACGACGATTCAGATCACCAAACTTCTTGATGCTGTTATCAACCACCTTGGGTGGCTTCGGAGCAGCAACGGGCTTGGGAACCACAACCACGGGTGTAGGTGCAGGTTGAGGTGCTTCTACTGCTACAGGTGCTGGCGCTACAGGTGCAACTGAAATGGGAGCAGGTGCGGCAACTGGCGGTGGTGGCGGCGACTTCGGCTTCTCCGGTGAAAGTGCCTTGGCAGGAATGCTGGTGCCAAAGAGCATCACTGGCTCTTTCTTGAGCGGAGTGACGACGTTTTTATTGGAATTGCTCATCGGGAGAATCCTTCGTTGCTTGCTGAATTGTGTCCAGTGATCGATTAGTGGCTTTTTTCGTATTCGCCTATCTTATCGACACGACGAGAATGACGGGAATTGGTTTCGAATTCGGTCGTAAGCCAGACACGCACCAATCGGCTGACCAGGTCTTCGCCCAACAGGTCACCAGACAGGCACAACACGTTGGCATCATTATGGCGTCGGCAGAGTTCAGCGGTGATGAGATCGTGGCAGTTGGCAGCACGTACCCCTTTAACCTTGTTGGCAGCCATGCACATACCAATACCAGTACCGCAAATCAGAATACCACGGTCTGCACGGTCCTGTCCGACTGCTTCACCAACAAGAAACGCCAAATCCGGGTAGTCGCAGCTTTCAGGCCCCTGGCAACCTAAATCCAGCACGTCGTGGCCCAGTTTAGCCAGCGAGGGAATCAATCGCTTCTTCAAGTCGAAGCCTCGATGATCACCAGCTATTGCAATCCTCATGAAAATAACCCCATCCAGCGAAACCGCTGGCGCTGACATTGGCTCACAACTCATGACTATTCGCGAGTTCGCTATTATGGTAAAGGGAATGAGGCGTAATGCCAAGCATTTCGACATCATCTGTTTGAATCAAAATTCTATGGCAACAAGTAATCTCTTTACCATGGAAGCACTCGGCGACCATGCAGTGCTGCTCACCTGCCAGGATGCATCGACTGCACAACAGCTTGCAGCCAGCATTCAGACATCTCAATGGCAAGGCCTGGAGAATGTTGTGGTAGCCTACCATACGCTGGCCATACACATTGATACCAGGATCGAGCCACTCTCAGCATGGTTTTCACATCTGGAATCGCTTGCGCCGTCACCACTTCATCAGGAACCTCGCTTACACACCATTCCCTGTTGTTATGAGCTGGGTGAAGATCTGGATGCAGCCGTTAAGCAACTGTCAATCACGCCTGAGAAGCTAGTGGAACTACATACCAGCACCATGTTTACGATTTACGCTATCGGCTTCTCTCCAGGCTTCCCGTATCTAGGCTGGCTGCCTGCAGAGTTGCAGGGTATAGCTCGTCGAAAAGAACCTCGGCTGAAAGTACCTACTGGCAGTGTGGCCATCGTAGGCAAGCAATCAGCCATTTATCCACAATCAACACCTGGTGGCTGGGCTCTCATTGGCTGCACTCCAGTGAAGATTGTTGATGTTGTAAATGGTTACTTCCCACTGAAGGTTGGCGACCAAGTCAAGTTTGAAGCGATCTCAAGAACACAGTTCGAAAAATATGCTGTGAATCCTCTTCGCTAGAGGCGATTGCTCGAAATGCGAACGGTGAGGATAAAATGGATCCTTTGCCTTGTGAGTATTACCAACTCCCATCCACTATTGATTCAAGCTTCGGCGGAGGCACAAAGTGCTGCCGAAGGGCTTCAACTTTAGAACCAGCCTGAATGATGCGGGTGGCATCAATGTGGCCGAGTCGCCGCTGTGCACCGAGTTGCAGGTGGCTGATCTTCTCAGGACGAAAACCCATCAGCCGGGTACAGGTTGCGTCAACCGCCAGTGGATCACTACCCATGATTAATGCCCCCATCGGCCGTGCTATGCCATTGAGCGGGCCATCACCTTCCATGCCAACAATGCCATCGACGATGGCCAGTTCAGGGGTGCGAGTCAGGGCGATGTCAATAATGCTGTTTTCGATGCCTCGGTGATGCAGTTCGTTCTTGGGCCACCCATAGCAGATGCCGGGCAAAGTGCCGAAGAGGTTCTTGAGGGACAATGTCACACCAGCCCAGTGATGCGTTTTGAATTTGGGCATCGAAATGAGTACATCAGCCTCTGCCACGGTGGCGGAATAATAAATGTGTTCCATGCCAGTCAGCATGCCAAGATTAGTACGCTGAGCGATTCGATCACTGTTCACATCAATAAATCGCACGCCGTACCTAACCAACACGTCTCGCAAACCGCTAGCAGTAACCAGGTACTCCACATTTCGCCAATGGCCGGGACCTTCAGCCACAATCACTTCTTTCGCCCCTTCCTTCTGGCAAAGGGCGATGACAGCGCCAATAACTTGTGGATTGGTGTTGATAACTCGATCAGGATGATACTCAACCAGGTTAGGCTTCAGAACAACTCGTTTGTCTTTGAGTGGCACTTTTTCACGAAAGGTTTCGTACATCTGAGCGACGACACTGATCAATTCATCATCATAACTTTGGGCCTGGCTAATGTGGACGGTGGTTGAATCCGGAAGTGCTCGCAACTGTCCGATGGCATGTACCATCATTCCCTTGAAGCCTGCCGAAAAGCGTTCTGCGAAACCAGGCTTCCTGGGTTTGATGCGATCATCGACACTGTGCTTGTTGACCTTGGCCGGCGGCATAAATGGTTGATAGGTATCAACAGAAAGAGCCAGGATGGTCAGTGCCTGACGCAGTGTGCTCCTTTGGAAAACGCGATTATTCGCAGTTTGTTCCTGATATCGATCAACAAGTAGCTCTCGCAGTTGCGGGAGAACTTCCGCGGTGGCAGGTTCTGTCTTCCATGCATCAAGTGCCAAACGAATCCAACAAAGGTGTTCGAGATCGGTGTGACGGGTAATGCTGTCGCGAAGATATCGTCGGGCAGCAACAAGTTTGGGGTGATCCTCCAGTCGACTATGAGCCAGCAGCAGTGTACAGGTGTTTCCAGGCACCGGTTCGGTCATGGAGCCATAAATGCGTCGGTTGCCACAGTTGGCACCACCTTCTGAATATGCTCGGTCGAGCAGGAGCTTGAGGCCTTCCTGGGTACGGGCGTGATCCGCATGACCGCAGTGCCGGAGCGCGAGAATCACCCATGAAGTTGGATCCACCCAGGAGAACGTATCTTCCGTCCAACTCCAACCGACGAGAGAAGTATCAATTTCAAAATCGCGAGCTAGCTCTTCATTCATTTCAGTGGTCTTGGTTCGCTGGGAGAAGAGCCAGCCGAGAGCTTTCTTGACGACCGGTGATTCAGGCTGCAACTGCTGAAAGGTAATGACAACCAGTGCAGTCGGCCAATACGATTTTGAAAACGCTCCAGGTACACGAATTGCCCCGCTGCTATCCTGCAGACTGGACAGGTAGTTCAAACCGTTTTGAATCTGAGTCTGATACTGACCGGTGCGGGCCAAGGCGAGAATAGTGAGAGCTGTTGGTTCGGGCTGCGACGGTAATCCCTGATAATAGGACCAACCACCATCAGTATTCTGAATGGAAAGTAAATAGGCTTCGGAGTCGGCGATCACATCCACGGGGGCGAGCTTGAGCATGGGGTACTCATAGTTGCTAGATAGTTCCGCTAGGGAAACTATAGCACAGGAGCAGGAAATTAGAGGCCATTACTCTCACATTGGCAAAGATACCAGATCAACCGTCATTGATGTCAAAATTCCAACTTCGAATACCTGTCTAGCTACTGCTTGCTTCATTCCTACAATACCAGCCAATTTATCTTCTCCCAGGCTGGGGTCTTTCATGAGCTCTTCGACGTTTGCATCCAGATGGAACTTGGATGTCATCGACGAACAATATCAGCGTTGGCAACGAACACCACAATCCGTCGATAGTCACTGGCAGGCCTTTTTCGAGGGCTTCCATCTTGCTAATGCCAGGCCAGCTTCTTCAACCGGTTCCATTACCGAGGGGACGACTGGCCTTTTTGATTTAGTGGATGCCTACCGCTGCTGGGGGCATCTTTCGGCACATCTCAATCCACTCGACCCGCCACCAGAAACGCATCGATTCCTGGAACTCACGCAATTCGGCTACAGCGAAGCTGACCTGGATCAGCAATTGGTAGGCATACCCTTGCTAGGCATGTCCAGTGGCACACTCGGTGAACTGCTGGCTGCTCTGAAGGAAACCTATTGCGGTACGCTCGGTGTAGAGTACATGCATATTCAGGACCCGGAAATTCGCCGTTGGTTCCAGGAGAAGATGGAACCACGCCGCAATCGGCCCAATATGCAGCAGGAGCAGCAGCTTCGCATCCTGCGAAAGCTTTACTACGCCGAGATCTTTGAGCGATTCCTGGCAACCAATTACCAGGGCAAGAAGCGCTTCGGGCTGGAAGGCAGCGACACGATGATCCCGGTGCTCGATGCTATGATCGAGAAAGCCAGCGAGCTTGGCTCCGATGAGATCGTCATCGGCATGCCGCACCGCGGCCGTTTGAACGTACTCTGCAACATTCTCCGCATGCCTTATCACAACATGTTTGCCGAGTTTGAAGATATCGTGAACTCCGGTGCAGTCGCTGAAGATGGCGACGTGAAGTATCACCTCGGATACTCCTACGATCATGAGACGACCAAGGGCAACAAGATTCACCTGACTCTCACCCCCAACCCCAGCCACCTGGAAGCAGTCAATCCAGTGGTGGAGGGACGTGTACGGGCCAAACAACGTTTGAAAGGCGACAGTGACCGCAAGCGAGTCATTCCCCTGCTCATGCATGGTGATGCTGCATTCGCCGGACAGGGCATTGTCACCGAAACGCTGGCGATGAGCCAGTTGCAGGGCTACAAGACAGGTGGCACGCTGCACCTTGTCGTCAATAACCAGGTCGGGTTTACTACCAGCCCACGTGATGCACGTTCAACCACATACAGCACGGATGTCGGCAAAATCATCGAAGCTCCTGTGCTTCACGTGAATGCGGAGGACCCCGAAGCCTGTGTGTACGCCGCAGAATTGGCCGTCGAATTCCGTCAGCGTTTTGCTCGCGATGTGATGATCGATCTCATCGGCTACCGTAAGAACGGCCACAACGAAACGGACGATCCGACATATACGCTGCCGGTGATGTACTCCAAGATCAAAGAACATAAGCCCATCGCTCATCTCTATGGTGAGAAGCTGGCTGTAAGCGGTGATCTTTCCAAGCGAACCGTTGCCGAGACCGAAAAAGAGTTCAACGAGAAGCTGAATGCCGAGAAGCAGGCATTACAGAATACTCCTCCCACGACTCGTTACATGGCAGGCTTCGGTGGTCGCTGGGAAAACCTAAAGCCAAAGGATATGTTCAGTGTCGTGCAGACGGCAGTTAAACCTGAACTGCTTGAAGAAGTAGCCAAGCACCTGAACAACATTCCTGAAGGGTTTCAGCCACACCGGTTACTGGGCAAGCAGATTGCTGAACGTGCAGAGCAGTTTGCCAGGAAAGAACCCATCTTCTGGGGCTTCGCGGAAATGCTGGCTTACGGCACGCTCATCAAGGAAGGCCATCGCATCCGCATCACCGGGCAGGACGTTCGGCGTGGAACGTTTACCCACCGCCATGCAGTGTGGTGCGATGCCCGTAACAACGAAACCTATATCCCGCTTAACAACATGGAGAAAGGGCAGGAAGCTACCCTGAGCGTGTACGACAGCTTGCTTTCCGAAGCAGCTGTCGTCGGCTTCGAGTATGGCTTCTCCCTGGATGACCCGACCACTCTGGTTATCTGGGAAGCCCAGTTCGGTGACTTCGTCAATGGAGCGCAGATCATCCTCGATCAGTTCGTTACCTCCAGCGAAAGTAAATGGCGGCGAGCGAGCGGTCTGGTACTGCTGTTGCCACACGGCATGGAAGGACAAGGACCAGAGCATTCGAGTGCTCGCCTTGAACGGTTCCTGCAGTGCTGTGGTGACAACAATATCCAGGTCTGCCAGCCAACCACGCCCGCCCAACTTTTCCACATGCTGCGTCGGCAGATGAAGCGAGGCTTCCGCAAGCCACTGATTGTCATGACCCCCAAATCCCTGCTGCGTCTGCCAGCAGCAGTATCACCTCATGACGAGTTCACCTCCGGCAACTTCCAGGAGTTACTGGATGATCCCTCAGTGAACCCGGCAGAAGTCAAGCGAGTTCTGCTCTGTTCCGGCAAGGTTTACTACGATCTGCTCAAGGCACGGGAAGAAGCAGGCCAGAAAAACGTTGCTATCCTGCGGTTGGAGCAGTTCTACCCCTTCCACGAAACGCTGGTAAAGAGCACACTGAACCGCTACTCACCCGAACAGTTTGTCTGGGTGCAGGAAGAAGCACTCAACAACGGGGGCTGGTTCTTTGTTGAACCAAGACTGCGTGAAATGGGCTACAATGTTGCCGTCTGTGCACGCGATGCTTCTGCCAGTCCTGCGGTTGGTTCCGAGAAGGTTCACCAGAAAGAACAGAAGGAACTGGTTGACACTGCCCTCGACCTGAACAAGTCGCTGCCTCACATAGTGAAAGCCTCGCAGCTGGTGCTTCCGAAAAAATAGGAAGCGAAGTCTGCGCCTTTCACAACGGCGATGTGTCTTAACGAAGCTGGATGTTGAAAGATCAACTGGAGCGTCTAATAAGGACGCTCCAGCTTCACATCTGGAAATGTCGAGACGATCACAATAGCTATGGGAGTCACGCATAGCGTGCCCTACAATACTTGAGTCTTCTCCCTCTACGGAGTGAATGCATATGCCTGTCGAGATCAAGGTTCCACCCGCTGGCGAATCAGTCACGGAAGCGCTCGTTTCCAAATGGCTGAAAGCTGACGGCGACTATGTACAAGCCGACGAAAACATCGTGGAACTGGAAACCGACAAGGCTGTGATGGAACTGCCTACCACGCAAGCAGGCCGTCTCAAGATCATTACCCAGCAAGGCAACAAGGTACCCATTGGTACTCTGCTGGCGACAGTCGACGAGAAGGCTGCTGCTCCGGAAAAGTCGGCTGCCCCTGCCCCCGTGACAACGCCTGCAGCTGTTAAGCCCAGTGCCCCATCTACCTCAGCAGCAAAGGAACCTGTTCTTTCGCCTGCTGCCCGCGTGCATGCCGAGATGAAGGGCATTGACCCGGCCAGCCTGACTGGCAGCGGCCGCGATGGTCGCATCATCAAGGAAGACGTGCTGAAGGTTCAAAACAAGCCTGTTTCCACCGGGCAAATCGTTACCGCAACCAGCCAAGCGACGGTCGTTGCTCAGCCAGCCGGCATGCGTGAATCACGGCAGAAGATGTCGATGATCCGTGCCCGTATCGCCCAGCGACTGGTCGAATCAAAGCAGACCACTGCCCAGCTCACCACTTTCAATGAAGTGGATATGTCGGGCATCATGGCCCTACGCAACAAATTCAAGGACAAGTTCAAAGAGAAGTATGGCATTAACCTCGGCTTCATGTCGTTCTTCGTGAAGGCTGTCATCGAAGGCATGCGTGCCTTTCCGCTGGTCAACGCCCGCATCGACGGCGAAGAAATCGTGATGCAGCACTACTACGATATTGGCGTCGCTGTCAGCACCGAACGTGGCTTGATGGTGCCTGTCGTTCGTAACTGTGAAAACCTGAGCTTTGCCCAAATCGAAAAGCAGATTGGTGAAATGGCCATCAAGGCCCGCGATGGCAAAATTGCAGTCAGCGACCTGCAAGGCGGTACCTTTACCATCACTAACGGTGGTGTATTCGGTTCGCTGTTTGCCACGCCGATTCTCAACCCGCCACAATCCGGCATCCTGGGAATGCATGGCATCAAGGAACGACCCGTGGTTGTCGATGGACAGATCGTCATCCGCCCAATGATGTACCTTGCCTTCACGTACGATCACCGAATCATTGACGGCAGGGAATCGGTCCAGTTCCTGGTTCGCGTCAAAGAGTGCCTGGAAGACCCCCAGCGATTGATGCTGGAAGTGTAATTGCTGCCAACCCGGCAACTACGATAAGTAAAAACGTCATGCCATCGCATGACGTTTTTCGTTTTGTTGACATTGCTTGCAATTTCTGCAAGCTGTGAGCGTAACCTACTTCGGTTTCTTCTCCAGGATATCAGCGTTGGCCTGTCGATCGCCCAGGAGATGATCGGCGAAGAAGTCCCACATTCTCTGGGTGAAGTAGGGCTGCATGGTACCGAAACCATGACGCTGGCCGGGGAGGATGAGCATATCGAAGCGTTTGTTCGCTTTCACGAGTGCATCGACAAGTCGCATGGTGTTAGCAGGGTGAACGTTGTTATCGATCTCGCCATGCACCAGCAGCAGAGCACCCTTGAGGTTGGCAGCCAGTTCCGCATTAGTAGGCACGGCAATGCTGAACTTCGTTTTCTTTTCTTCTGTCTTGCTGGCTTCAGTCTTGGTTTCCTCCTTCTTCGCATCCTCCTTCTTCACTTCCGTTTTGGTGGTTTCGCTCTTCTGTTTGTCAAGCTTGGACTTCACTTCAGCCAGTTGTTTTTCAAGCTTCTCCAGATCCTCGCCCTTAGCCGTGGCCATCCTGGAGGAGATATCGATCAGTTCTTTCTTGAGAGCTTCCAGTGCTGCGTTCTTTTCATCAACCTTCGAGCCCTGAGGTTCGTTCTCATCATCGTAGTCGAGATCAAACTCTTCAGGAGGTCGACGACGTCTCTGGCCAGTGCCTTGGGTTTGACCAGCTCCAGCATTTTCTTCCGTCGTTGCGGTAGTCTTCTTCTCTTCCTGATCGGCAGGCACTTCCTTCAAGCCGTGGTAGCGTTCGGACCAATTATCGTTGTAAATGTTGTTGTCGTGGTTGCCTGCTGAGGCCACCGCTGCTTTGAAGAAGTCGTTGTAAGGCTTCTGCAGGAGCGCTGCAGCCGACATGAACCCACCACCTGAATGGCCATAAATGCCCACGCGAGTGATGTCCATGAACGGATGCTTGAGTGCGAGTTGTTCAATGGCGAACTTCTTGTCTTCAAGTGCATAGTCACGCAGGTTGAAGTAGCCATAGCGATGATAAGCCTTGGAACGAGTCGGCGTACCGCCACGGTGACCGACCTGGATGACGATGAAACCCAACTGGGCCATCTGCATCATGCTGCTATGGGCAGCGAAGGTGTGGGTAACGCCTTCGGTCTGCGGGCCGGGATAGACGTTGGCAATGATGGGGTACTGTTTTTTGGGGTCCATATCGAAAGGCACCCACATGTTGCCGTACAGTTCCGTCACACCATCAGCGGCTTTGACAGTGAACGTCGTGGGAAGTTTCCAACCGGTCTCCTTCAGTCGGCTGACGTCACAGACCTCGAGTTCCATGATCTTATTGCCTGCCGAATCACGCAGTGTCGAAGTTGGTATTGCATCAACACGTGAAGTATTATCGACCAGCACCTGATTGGTGGGAGACAGCATTGAGTTGTGATTGGCATTGCCTGGATCCAGCAAAGTCAGGCCGGAACCATCCAGACGTACTGAGTAGAGATGTTGATAGTAGACATTCTCGCCAGTTTCACGGCCGTTGCCTCGGAAGTAGAGTGTGCGGTTCTTGGTATCGACGGCAACAATGGCACTGGCACGGTACGGCCCACTAGTGATGGCATTCTTCAGCACCCCATCACGGCTGTACAGGTAAAAATGCCCCCAGCCACTCCGTTCCGACCACCAGATCATTTCATCGCTGTCGTCAAGATAGCGTACGTTCTGGAATTCGATGTTGCCGTTTTCGAGCCCTTCCTCAAACAGGCATTTGCAGGTGCCTGCCTTCAGATCGAGAATGCAGAACTCAATGTTACGCTGAAGACGATCTCGACGAACAAGGCGAAGCTCGTTCCCCGTCTTGCCCCAGTGAACATTGAAGTAACGTTCATCTTTCCATTTTGGTTTGATCGGCGTCAGCTTCTTGCTTGCCAAGGTGACATAGTAGAGCTCGTTGCGGCGAATCTTCTCTTCACCGGGCATGGGATACTTGTACTTCTCCAGCTTGGGGCGGGGAGTTGCAATCGAATCGACCAGGAAGAGTTCTTCCACCCCTCGGCTATCACTACGGGTGACGTAGAAAGCCTGTGAATCACTCGACCAGGTAGCACTCACTCGGCTTTTGCGTTCGGCATCCGCTGGCCGCGTTCCAGTAGTCTGCCTGAAGCCTGCACCAGCCGCGAAGCTATGGTCTTCTTCACCGTCAGTGGAGAGTTGAATGGCATCCTTCTCCTTGCCTTCTTCTGCCAGATAGAGGTTGTGCTTGTAGGCGTAGACATAAAACTTCTTATCGGGAGAGATGGTGCGATAATCAAAACCGGGGCGAGCAGGTTGTGCTTGCCCCTGAGTTTGCTGTTGCTGGTCCTGTTGCTGTTGTTGCTGCTGATCCTGTTGTTGCATGCGGTCTACCAACTCGCGACGACGGCGTTGCTCTTCTTCTGTGAGCCCTGGCGTGGCGGGTGGGGTAAAAGTACGGGAAGCTTTAGTGCCCTTGGTCAGCTTGTTGGCAACGATTTCGTATTCGTACTGGTATTCATCGAAGACAAACTTCAGCTTGGCTGAATCATCGCTGAGTGTTACTCGGCTAAGCGTAATGGCATGCGCTTCAACGGGTTTCTTCGATTGCTCAGAGAGTAATGCCGCCAGCTTGGCATGATCGAAGAGCTGTTCCTTGGTTTTGTTTGCAGGGTAAACTTTCCAGTAAGTAGTGCCTTTACTGGTGCGATAGACGTACCAGAAATTATCACTCTTACCCATCCAGTTCGGTGTCACGGTCGTGTCGTAACTGAATTGCTGTAAAAACTCGCGACTGTACTTGAAGGCGTTGGCGTAGTTCGCCTGTTTCACCTTCTCCGGTTCCGCTGCACAAAGTGTCAGCGGCATGACCATCAAGCAACTACCTAATAACGCTCTCAACAACATGGGGGCTTACCTCAATGCAACAGGCGGGATGACCAGCATGATTCATCACCAGCCTAAACGACACATCATGCCAAGGGAATGGGCTAGTTACCATTTCTCATTTCGTCTTCATGGCGAAGGAAGGGATGGTAACGATTGTTTTCGCTTGCATCCAGTGCCTAGATCGGTACGATGCTGGTGCCTTGGCTTGATGCCCCTTTACTGGTGTGGCATAGGCTGATGTTTCGTCAGCCGGGATAGATCAGTTAGCTGTCAGAATCAGCTACTGGCGGGAATGCTGTACACGCTACGTTCCCGTAACGTATACACCTTTGCAAGGCGGATAGCAGCTCGCAAGAGCTGCTATCTCATTGAGGTAGCATGCGACTATTCGATAACATCGCCTGGCTTTGTCGTCGGCTCTTTCCCTCCAGATGGTTTCGCTATCCGGAGCCACGCTGGAAGAAGAATGAACTGCTGCGACGGTTGAACCTGGAATCGCTCGAACTTGCATGGTATGTTCGTGGCTTCAATCCCCAGCAAGTGAAGTCGCTAGCTCCGCATCAGATTGCGATGGGCTACTGGTGGCATCGCATTCCCAAGGCCAATGGCGAGAAACGTATCCTCTACTCACCCAACCCTCGGCTCAAGAAGTTCCAGCGACTCCTGCTTCGCAAACTCTTTGCCAGGTTGCCCGTACATCCAGCAGTCAAAGGCTTCCGACGGAAAGAATCGACTGCCACCCATGCCCGTCTGCATACAGGCAAAGCCGTCGTTGTTCGTATTGATATTGAAGATTTTTTTACCAGAACGTCCCAATCTCGCGTGTATGATTATTTTCGCTTTCTTCGCTGGGACAGCACCACTGCCTGGCTTCTTACGCATCTCTGTACTTATGGCCAAGGCTTACCTCAAGGCGCCCCCACCAGTCCCATCCTCAGCAACCTGGTCAACTACCGCATGGATGCTCGCCTGGCTGGTCTGGCGAAACGAAGCAATGCCACCTACAGCCGCTATGCCGATGACATCATCTTCTCGTTCACGGAAGATAATCGCCGATTCATACGGGGAGTGATTCGGCGAGTTACTCGTATTCTCACAGAGACCGGTTATCGCATGAACCGTTCCAAACTCCGAATCATGCGACAACACAATCGCCAGGTAGTGACGGGACTCGTCGTTAACAAGAAAGTGCAACTCACCCGCAAGACTCGTCGGTGGCTCAGGGCAGTGGAACACCGCCTGAAGAATGGCCAACAGGCATCATTGACGAAGGAACAACTGGCAGGCTGGAAGGCTTATCAGCAGTCCATTACGACTTAGGGGCAGCAGGATCGAGGGTTTCCCCTTCAATAAAGAACTGGCCCTGCTTGATTTCAAGCTGCTTGAAATGGAAGCTGGGCTCGCGACGGTCAGCCTGAAACTTGAGAACGACAGTAGGGTGACCATCTTTCCGGTACCACAGCACTTTGATGTTCTGACTGCGTAGCTGCTCTGCAATCTCTTCATGAAAAGCCTTGATGCCGAACGGCATTGCCCCTGCTTGAAGAGACACAATCTCAATGATAATCGTGCTGGGATCACGTTGGGCAAGCCACGCTTTAGCCTGCATGGAAACAACTGTTTTCAAATGCCCTTCGCCATACTGGAAGCCCAGCAGGAGTTCATCCTGAAGGAACTGCACACGCATATCATGCACACGGTTCGGCAATATTCGGGAAAGCTGTGTCTTGAGAAAGTCTTCTACGAAGTAGCTGTTGATCTGCTCGGTCGTACAGGAGAACTTCCATGATTTACTGTAAGTAGCATCATTGGCGAGAGTAAACAATCGTTGTTCAAACTCCCGCGAGGCTGACAGCCGCTGAGGACCTTCAGGCGGCTGGGACTGCTGATAAAAGAGTGGCTGATGCGAGAGCACTGCATAAGCTCCGCCAGCCAGGCCACTTAACAGCAGCACTGTTATCAACAGCGATAACCACCAGGATCGTTTCATAAGAAATGCTTCGTCAGGTTTGTGAATACAGAGCCTACCCTAGAACTTCCAAATGAGCGAGACGAAGTAGAAAAGGTCGTTTGATTTGCGACCTTCCGGCGTACTGTCAAATAAGTCCTGTACACCAATCTTCAACGCCATGTTGTATTCCTTCGAGAGCATGGTCTCAAAGCCGGCCTGAATCTGCAGACGATAATCAGAGAAGTTGTTGATATTCGGAATGTAATCTGCCGAAGTGAAGACCTTGGTGCTGTCGCTGAATTTGTGTTCAAAATCCAGACCGAAGATCAATTCTGGAATCCAGTCGTCGTTCGGGCCGCCAAACTCACGGCTGGCACCGGCACCAGCCCGGCCTTTGAAGATCGTCTGGATATTGTCGATGAACTTATAGGTCAAACCCGCGTGGCTGGCCACACGGAAGTCGAACGCTCGGAATTCATCATACTCAAAGGTACCATCGACAAAGACACCCCAGGGAGTGCCTCGGAAGTACCACTCTTCACGAGTAATAGAGAACAATCGGTTCTGG
Source organism: uncultured Bacteroidales bacterium (assembly GCA_964410845.1). Classification (GTDB taxonomy): domain Bacteria; phylum Planctomycetota; class Planctomycetia; order Gemmatales; family HRBIN36; genus JAEUIE01. The sequence continues at coordinate 16,222 of CAYPJB010000042.1, forward strand.
GTACGAATATCGTCCTGCGAAGCCAGATTGTACTGAGTATCAAACGTGAAAATGTTGTCGTCGGTCTTGCGACGCAATCCGATTCCCCATCGAAAGTTAAAGTTATCACTGTTTCCGTTGGCACCATTGATGCCGAACTCCATGGCTCCAGACCAGGGATTGATCACGGCAATTGGCGGCAGGAAAGTGGCTGGACAGTCTCCTGGCGCCGGTGCTGCAGGCGGAGGAGATTCTTTAGGCATTTCGACGAAAGGCTTAGGAGTGGCAAACATCGTCGGAGGTACGTTTTGTGCAAAGCAGTTAGCAGTCAGTGCCATGATAAAAAGCAGGCAAACGCTGCTAGTCGCCAGACGTATCATTCGTCGTCCCCCCGGACTTCAATGAAAATGGAATAATTCAAGTTTCGGCGAAGGGGATAACAAGAGACGATTGTTATTGCAAGGGCAGTTTGGGGGGATATCTTGGTGAGTATTCATCTTGTACACTCCAGCAGCACGCAAAGAAACCTTCACGCATTCACATCTTGTTGAAATGACTTATGCCAGAGAAACCCAGTTCTGCTGCTATCATCAATCGCCTCAGGAAGATCGCAACCAAACACACCCTGGAAGGCATGACACGGTACGGCATACCCAATGATCGTGCCTTCGGAGTCTCGGTAAAAGATTTACAGATCGAAGCCAGAAAGATCGGCCGCAATCACACCCTGGCGCTGGACCTCTGG
>CAYPJB010000043.1:0-16660 GCA_964410845.1 uncultured Bacteroidales bacterium
CGTGCATCGAGTCGATGGCGACCATAGTGCCAGAAACGATCCATCCCTGCATAAGGCAAAAAGTTTTCCACCACCTGATGAGGCTGAAGACGAACAAGCTTCCGTGCAACAGCCCCCATCTGCAAACGGCGCTCCGCCATTGAGAGTACCAGTGGCAATGCTGACTCATGCCCGTCCAGCGGAAAGGCCCTGGGCAGTGCCCCGGATGGGAGGCTCCACGCCTGCAGTCTTTCTGCTGTCCAGTCCAAAAGTATCGGCGGTTGAGCCATCGATGAGATAATTCAACAAAAGTATCGAGCAGAAGGTATAATACGATACCATCACCCATGCGGGGAATGTCGATGACGGAAATCCTTACGCGCAAACAAGCCTGGCTGCTCGCGCTTGTCGTTTGTCTGGCACTCGGCCTGCTGACTTTCGGCCTCTTTTCCATCGGCGATCAACAGCAACTTTGGAACGGCACCTACACCATCAGCACCAGGCTCGACAACGCCGGTGGATTGGAAATCGGAACTCGAGTCCGCATCCAGGGCGTTCAGATGGGACAGGTTATCGCCATCGAACAACCCGAGCAGCGGGGAGGCTACCTGCTTGTCACCATGAAACTGGATGGCAAAAGTAAATCACTCCTTGGTACCGATGCCAAAGCCCAGGTCAAAACCGAAGGCCTGCTCGGCGGCAAAGTCATCGACATTCACCCAGGCTCACCTGGCTCAGACACTCTAGCCGCGAACTCGATCATTCCCGGCAGCATCGATTCTTTGAATGACGACCTGAAGAAGTTAGCCAATGAGTCACAAAGTACCCTAGCCGATCTTCGTTCGCTCGCTGCCAATCTTCAGAAACTCAGCGAACGAGGCGAGAAGGCTGTCAAAGAAGTGGAAGGGCTGACCCAGGACTTACGTACCGGCCAGGGTGCTCTGGGCAGCGAGATTCTGGGCACTGTGAAACAGCTACGGGATTCAAGTCAATCGGTTCAAAATGGCTTCGATGCCATGAAGCATCTGCCTATCGTCGGCAAGCACGTTGATCCGCATACCAAGATGCTCGTCCGCCCCGGCATGGATAAGCTGGTTGGCACCTTCGCTGAACAGGAACTCTTCCACGAAGGTCGTTCCGTCTTTCATCCAGAAGGAGTTCAGAAGCTGAAAGCCTGGGCTGAAAAGCATGTGCCGAATACCAGGCTCGCCGGATCAGAGTTCGTCATCGTGGCCTACACCGATTCCCAGACTGGCGAGAGAATGGCCGCGGATATTCTTACCACTGAGCAGGCAGAGGCGGTAAAGACGTATCTCATCGATCATCACAGCATTCACAAGCTGGGTACCTTCAGCCGACGAACCGTACAAGCCATCGGCATGGGTACAAGGCCAAGCCCTGTGATCGCACCATCGGCATCCCTTCCGATACGACGCATTGAAGTGATTCTTTTCGCACCAGCAGGGACGCTGTCGTAATGGCTGTGGTCGATGTTCGCCTGCCTTTGCTCTATCACTATTGCCGACTGCAACGGCCCGGCTTGCAGTTGAATTATCAGCAGTTTCAATCCCATTTACAGCGAATGTACGAGCGAGCCAGGCAGATGCAGCCCACTCTGGACTGGCACAGTTTCCTATCCCAATGGCAGGCACTCGATGGTTTTCTGGCAGCAGCTTGTATGGAGAAACTGGAAGCAGCTTGGGAACAGCTCTTTAGTGCCAAGGTAGGCCGTGCTGATCGATTGCTTATCGATGCACTGCGGGCCCGGGCAGCTAGACTGTACCCACGCCATGAGTACGAACAGGAATCAGTCGTGAACGACTTCTGGGGTCAGCTACTGGTTCCTCCAGTGGAAGGATCGCTGCCCATACTCGCCAGATACGACGGCTTGCGACCCCTCGTTCCCTGGCTGCTGCGGGTTTTTCAGAACAGGAACATCTCTCGGCTGCGGTCGCCTGGTCATCATCATGCCAGCTTGAGCGATGACGACCACTTGGAAGCCGCCGATCCACATGAAGCACAAACCACTTCGGTCTGGCACGATCTCTTCCGCGATGCTGCTCGAGACTGGCTCAGCAGTCTGACCGATCATGAACTGATACTGCTTGGCCTGCGCTGGCGCTACCAGCTCAGCCAGCGTGAAGTGGCTCACCTTCTCAAAGTCCACGAAGGGACTCTCTCCCGTCAAATGGAAAAGCTCCGCGAACGCTGCGTGACCGAAATCCAGCAACAACTTGAACAGCAGGGTTATACCGAGGATGACATCCAGAGTTTCATCCTGAGCGAGATGGCAAGCATCCTTCTGGACGACAGTCGTCTCTCGCTGGCTAACTTAGGCAAGAAATTGAAACAGTTGGGGATACACGCTCGCAGCCCTAGCTGATAGCTTTGATCTGATATTTCAATACACCTGCCGGGGCTTGAACTTCTGCAGTGTCGCCCACTTTCTTCCCCATCAGGGCCTGGCCCATCGGGCTGGAGGCGAGAATCTTGTTATTGTCGTAATCTTCTTCGCCCGGCCCGACGAGTTCGAAGGTTTCAGTCTCCTTGAACTTCACATCGTAGACTTTGACCTTGGAACCAAAGACCACCTGATCGGTTGGCAGCGTCGACTTATCAACAATGAACGCCTTGGCGAGCTTATCCTTCAGAGCATCGATTCGGGCTTTCAGCATGCCCTGATCTTCACGTGCAGCGTGATACTCGGCATTTTCCGAGAGGTCACCCATCTCACGAGCAGTGGCAATACGCTTGGCAACTTCGATCATCTCGACGTTCTGCATGCGGTCGAGTTCCACTTTCAATTTGTCGTACCCTTCACGGGTCATCACTACCTGATCACCAGCCATAACTCAGCCCTGCCAAAAGTAAATGCAGAAAACAAAGAACAAGTCAGCACGCTAGGTGCCGACTTGCCGTGAAGTCAAAACAGAAGTCGCAAACCTTGCAGGCGGATTGCCCTCTGATTTGCGACTGATGTAATTATACCCTGCTATGACATGAAAAGCTAGTAGTTACACCAGATTCGTAGGGCATGCTGTGCTTACCTCTACTCGATGAGATTCCTGTCACAATCATTTTGCTTTACACTCCAGCGAAAGTGACGAGCACTTCATCAGGATAGGTATGCACAGCATTCCCTACGGTATCCAATCATCACCAGACTTCACGCTCTGGCAGAACTGAGCAAGCAGTTCGCTCGCAGCCACTAGATCACCCAGGTGAACCATCTCTACGGGACTGTGCATATATCGGTTCGGAATGCCAACGAGCCCTGCTGCGACACCATCTCTGGAAAGCTGAATACTGTTAGCATCTGTGCCGGTGGCCTTATTATGGGCTTTGCGTTGTACTGCAATCTGTTTCGCTTCGGCAGAAGCCACCAGTCGCTCATAAACCTTATGATTACTGTTCGGCCCGCGGCTCAGAACAGGCCCTTTCCCCAGGCTGCACTCTCCCACGCTCTTCTTTTCGCTTCCCGGGGTATCGGTGGCATGCGTAACATCGACAGCAATGCCTACCGTAGGATGGATGCCGTAACTGCTGGTCGCTGCCCCACGCAGGCCGATCTCTTCCTGCACGGTAGACACACAATAGACACTGCAATCCAGTTTCTTACCATTGAGCAGCCGTAGTGTTTCCATCACCACCCACAAGCCTGACTTGTCATCCATGCCTGGAGCACAAGCCAACTGCCCGCGCATTTCACGGTAGCCCAGCACCAGGGTGATCGTGTCACCAACGTGAACCAGTTCCTCCGCTTCCTTCTTGTCCTTCACGCCGATATCAACCCAGATATCGTGAAACTGGGGCACCTTGTTCTTTTCATCGCCGGTCATCAGGTGAGGAGCCTTGCGGGCAACAACGCCTGGAATCGGACCATTCTTCGTCCATACCAGCAGGTTGGAACCAAGCAACACCTGCATGTCCCAGCCACCCATCGGCTGGACATAAAGAAACCCATCTGCATCGATGTACTGCACCATCAGCGAAAGCTGATCGCAGTGCCCTGCCAGCATAATCCGTTGCGTCTGCCCGGGGTTCAGTGCAGCAATGACATTGCCATGCCGATCCGTGCTCACATGAGGCGTGTATTGCCTGGCCCAGGTTCGGACGATCTCCTGCACCCGGTATTCATAACCAGGCGGGCTTGGAGTTTTGAGAAGATCTTGAAAGAACGATAACGAAACAGGGTTCATGGGGATTCCAATGGGGCTGGAAGGCTTCATATAGTTGTATGGAAGTCGTTTCCATGGAAAGGTCTGGCAGATATCAGATCAAACAAGCAAGCATCCTATGTGTTATTCCTACTATTCCGCCCCTCTATTCCCCCTTGTCGCCACTTCCGGCAGGCTGTGGCTTGACCTGCCCACCGGGGGCGGGTATGGTCGATGGTAAGGTGGGATAGCCATCTAGATGGTGATAATCTGTAGCGATTGCAGGGCCACCCTCGAAATCGTAGTCGAGTTGGCACATTGGGAGTGAGCATCATGAAGCGTCTTTGGGCACTGTTGGCAGTACTGGCCTGCACTTCCGTGGTGACTCTGGCCCAGCAGCCTCCTTCCCAGAACAACGCACCTCCGGTTGGCGTTGGCTTCAATGAACGTGTTGTTGAAAAACTGGCCAGCCCCGAAGATCGCGAAGCCAACATCTGGATGTTCGACTTCCACTTCAAAGACCCCCGCATCATCAAGACTCAGGTGCCTACCAAGGATGGCACCAAGACCAAGAATACCTGGTATCTCTGGTATCAGGTCTCGAATGCCACCGGCGAACCGCGCACTTTTACTCCTCGCTTCGTCTGGCTCTGCCACGATGAGAACACTGTGCACCATGATCAAGTGCTGCACACGGTTCAGAGGGAAGTGCAAAAGAAGGAAGACGAACAGAACATCCTCGACATCAAGAACTCCTGGACCATTGGCAAAGAACCGATCCCTGTCAGCAAGGAATTCGATGCCAACGGCAACCGCATCGCTTTCCCCCTCCGCGTGACCGGTGTGGCTACCTGGGACGATATCAATCCCAAGTCCACCCAGTTCAGCGTCCTGGTCTTTGGCCTGTCGAATGGCTTTGTCAAAGTCGATGGCCCCGATGGCAAGGAAATCGTTCGCGTAAAGACCCTGCAGTTGAACTTCAAACGCATCGGTGACGACGACAACCTCAAGGGTGAACAAGTGAAGTTCATGGGCTACAAGTGGATCTATGCTACCACGCCGGAAGCACTTCCTGTGCTTACGGAGAAGAAGTAGTTACAGGTGGTCATAAGAGACATCTTCTAAAGGACATCAGGAATGCTGATGTCCTTTAGCATTTACAGCACACCCGAAATCACACCCCACCCGGAATGCCGATTGGGGTGTGGCACATCAGGACTACAGAAGCTTCAGCTTCGTTACCCGACCCGTTTGTACCCATTCCACTACGTAGATATTCCCCTGTGCATCGAAGCAGGCGTCGTGTGGATGCACAAACTTGCCTGCCACCCAGGCCTTGGGATCATTCCTGACTTTCGTCTTCTTCATCTCCGTCATCCAGGCTGCATCATCACCCAGGCGGGCCAGCACTTCGTTGTTCTTTCCCAGGATCGTCACTCGACCAAAGAGTTCAGGGATAACAGCCATCTCTCCATAGAAGTCAATATTGCAAGGTGCCTCCACGCCGGGAACTACACCAATGGTTTCACCATTGGTCGTCGTGTAAACGATGCGATTATTGCCTCGATCTGCGATAGCCAACAAACCCTGCTTTCCTGGGCGGTTGTCTACCCACAGACCGTGCGGCGTTGCCAGTCTATTCAAGTCTTTCCCTGGGCCACCGAACGTCTTCACCCACTTGGCATCTTTGGAGTAGTGATGAATGTAACTGGAACCATAACCATCGCCAATAATGAATCCACCATCGCTCAGGAATGCCACGTTCGTCGGCTTGTAACCTTTATTGTTCTTGTAGACCTTAGGCTCGCCAGGCAGATCGAGCTTCCACACCTGATCGCCCTTCAATGTCGTCTTGGCTACCTGATTGTTATGCACATCACAGATGTAAAGAAACTCTTCTGAACCTTCCTTGCGACAATCAATGCCATGCCCGCCAGGATGGTATTCTTTACCAAACGAGCGGACGTACTTACCCTTGGCATCGAAGACGTGGATGGTATCCACTGCTTCCGTTTTGGCATGCCCCTGCATGATGATGTAGGCGTTGCCCGCTTCATCGAAGCACATGCCGTGGCTCGTTTGCCACTTCAGATTGCTAGGCAGTTCAAAAGCATCGTGGATGCACTCGTAACTTCGCTCGCCCACTTTGAAAATCGGATTCTGGCTGCCTGACTTGTTCGTCGCCCCAACGATATTGGGCAAGCCGAGAGCAACCGAACTGACAGCTGCAGTTTTCAGAAACGTTCGACGATGCATGGGAGGGACTCGCTCTGGAAGTTGTTCGTTTGTGGTCGTTGGTTGATACTTAAAATAGATCAGCGGCAGGGGGCAGGACCAGCATGCAGACACGCTTACTGCGTTACTGCTCAAGCATCATAATAACTAACAACCTACAACATACAACTAACAACTTCTCAAACCAACAACCACCTACCAACATCACTCCATATGATAAATCCCATGAATCAGCCACCAAGCTCCTCCATGCTCGAATGCTTCCCTAACCAATATCCCCAGAGGGATTACCTGGTGACCATCCGCTGTCCGGAGTTCACCACGGTGTGCCCGAAGACCGGTCAGCCCGACTTCGGCACCCTCACCTTCAGCTACGTGCCAGATAAGGTCATCGTCGAACTGAAATCGCTCAAACTCTATCTGCAAGCTTACCGCAACGTGGGTATCTTCTACGAAGTGGTCATCAATCGCATACTCGATGACTTCGTGGCTGCAGTGCAGCCTCGCAAGCTCACCCTCGTTGGCGACTTTACTCCACGTGGCGGTATCAGTTCCGTTCTGACAGTAGAATATCAGCAAGCCAAGTAACCTTATCTGCAGGTGCAGCATGTCTCTCAGTCGCCGAGCCTTCGCGGTCAGTTGTGGTGGAATTGCCGTGGCTGCGCCTCTTTGGGGCCAGGATGATCCACACAAAAAAACTCCCAATGCTGCGAAGGCTGGCCCTGTTGAGGCACCTTTCACTCGCGACTACACCGCTCCCAGCTTCAAGCCATCATGGAAGAATCAGCAGCTCAACCGGCAACTCGTTCAGGACTTCATCATCTTCGCTCACTCCGATTTGAAGATGGTCAAACAGCTTCTGGAAAAGCACCCAGCACTCCTGAATGGCTGTATGGACTGGGGCGCAGGCGATTGGGAAACCGCTCTCGGCGGAGCATCGCATATGGGTCGGCGTGATATCGTCGAATATCTATTAGAGAAAGGCGCCCGCAGTGATCTCTTCTGCTCCACCATGCTGGGCCAACTGGAAGTAGTCAAAACACTGCTCACCATGCAACCCAAGCTCATCGATGCCAAAGGACCGCATGGCTTCTCCCTCCACTTCCATGCTCAGGTTGGTGGCAAGCAGAGTGAATCAGTTCTCGACTATCTGCAATCAATCAAGAAGATTGAACTGAAACCCGTTCCCTTTATGAATCAGAAGACGCCGCCGAAGAAATAGTGGCTAGCATTCCTCGAACTGCGCCGAGAAGTGCCGTAGCGCTGCTGGCTCGCGGGTAATCCGCAGCCCACGCAGCGTGTCTCTTTTCTGAAACACCTCGATAATCGCTTCGATCACATAATCAATGTGACTCTGCGTGTAGACCCGTCGTGGAATGGCCAGCCGCACCAGTTCCAATGAAGGTGCCGGGCGACCTGGTCCGCCGAACATCACGCTGCCTATTTCACAGGCTCGTATCCCGGCATGACGATACATCCCCACCACTAACGCCTGCCCCGGGAATTGTTCCTGAGGAATGTGAGGACAAAACGCCTTGGCATCGATGTAGATCGCATGACCACCGGGTGGTTCCATGATCTTGACGCCAGCCTTGCTCAGGCCATCACCCAAGTAGGCGGTACTGCGAATGCGGTAGTGGAGATAGTCTTCATCCAGCACTTCGACGAAGCCTTGTGCCATCGCCTCCAGATCCCGTCCCGCCAGGCCACCATAGGTAACAAATCCTTCAGTGAGGATGAGCAGGTTATTTGCCTTCTCAGCCCAGTCGTGATTTCGAAAGAGCAACACGCCCCCAATGTTGACCAGACCATCCTTCTTGGCACTGATGGTTGCACCGTCAGCCAGGGCAAACAGCTCCTGTGCTATCTCTTTCGCAGTGCGATTCCCCTGCCCTGGCTCTCGCAACTTGATGAAGTACGCGTTCTCTGCAAACCGGCACGCATCCAGAAACAGGGGGATGCCATGCCGATCACAGATCGCCCGCACTGCTTTCACATTGGCCAGACTGACCGGCTGACCTCCACCCGAGTTATTGGTGATGGTCAGCATCACCAGCGGGATGTGTTCCTTGCCCACCTCTGCAATCAACTGCTCCAGCTTGACCGTATCCATATTCCCCTTGAACGGGTGCTTGAGGTCAGCCTGCCTTGCCTCAGCTATCGGGATGTCGATGGCCTTCGCCCCCGAGTGTTCGATGTTGGCCCGGGTAGTGTCAAAGTGGCCATTACTCGGGATGACCTTACCCTGGCCACCCATTAACTCGAAGAGAATGCGCTCGCTGGCCCGCCCCTGGTGAGTAGGCAGCACATGAGGCATCGTCGTCAACTCTTCGAGCGTCTTATGAAACCGGAACCAGCTGCGTGCCCCGGCATAGCTTTCATCACCCGCCATGATGCCTGCCCACTGGGCCGCACTCATGGCGGAGGTGCCACTATCGGTCAGCAGATCAATGATCACATCTTCAGCAGGCACCTGGAAGAGATTGAAGTGCGCCTTCCCTAGTGCAACTTCACGGTCCTTCGGCGTGGTAAGCTTGATAGGCTCCACCATTTTGATTCTGAACGGTTCGATGATGGTTTTCATAGTGCTGTCATATGAAAGTTGACCTTGCAGAAAGAGAGGGATTGGGGTGAGATGCACAAATCAGAATGGAGAAACGCCATGTCTGCCGAGGCGCAGTCTGAACCAGTTCCGGTACCATCCAGTAAACCACCCGTCGCTGTGAAAGTGGTTATCAGCATCATCGTCTTCGTCCATCTGCTCGCCATTATGCTGCATGTCCTGGCTGGCGGTGGGCCTTTCGTGCTGAAGCAGGCAGCCAGCCATTTTCGCCCTTATCTCAAGTTCATGTGGCTGGATAACGCCTATCGTTTTTATGCACCGAATCCCGGTGATACGGAAGTCCTCTGGTACAAGCTCATCTATCAGGATGGCAGCAGCCGCTGGACACAGGTCCCTCGTCGCGAGGATTTCTACCTCCGTATGCCTTTCCAAAGGCACATGTCGCTGGCACTGCTGGCCTCGATGATGACACAGACGGAAACAGTTGATCTCAAGAACGATGCTACCTCCGTCGCCAGTCTGCTTACCTACAGCCGCCCCACTACCAAGCAGGTAATCACACCCAATGGCGAGATCTACTACCGTTCCTACGCCCGACACATCGCCCGCAAATTCCCGGAGCACTACCAGACCAAAGCCAAGTTGGCTTACATGGAATGCTACCTGTGCCGCTACCTGATACGACTACCCGATCACATGCGGGAGAACATTGATATGTTTGATCCCCGCATGCTGACCATTCAGTACATCGGCAACTTCGATCCTGAAGGAGTCATGTCCAACTTCGAAGCAGGGTTCCGTGACCGTGTACAAGATGATTTCTTCATCGAGCAAGTACAGAACGATATCGTCCCACTGCTGGAAGCCAACGACAAGTTACCCGTCGAAAAGCGCAAGGACATCATGACGATTCTTCGAGAGTATGGGATTCCTTACCCGCTGATTCAGCCACTCGACAAAAAGATGACAGAAGAAGAGCGACGGGCATTCTTCCAGAAACCACTTGATCGCGACACCTTGCGTGAACGCTATGCCAGGATCGTCAAGCGAGATGATAAACCGCTGCGTAAGACTCTCGAGGTTATCAATGAAGAACAGTCGAGGAAGTCTGCAGCAGCTGAGAAAGCCCAGGAAAAGCCCACCCGTGGCGTGCAGTAACCTACCGGAAATCAGTTTGAAGCTTTGTTCGCGAGTGACGACCCATGCTCAGTATTCTGAAATCGCTGTTCAGCTACCTCGCTCGCATCCCCGTGGTGGTGATGCGCAACTGGGATCGCTTCTTCTTCACTCCCAGCGACCCGATTGTCCTCGGACTGATTCGTCTCGTCGTCGGCAGCGTTCTTTTCTACGTCCATTTCTCCTGTGCCAATTGCGTGCTCGATTTCGTCGGCCCAAACGCCTGGGTGGATGAACAGACCTTTGTCGAACTCTATGAACTGGAACATCACCCGAAGTACAAAATCTCGGATCAGGCATTGCAGAATGAGAAGGATTTTGCCACCGTTCGCAAGCGGGCCATGCAAAACCACGGCTTCTCGATCTGGTTCCTGGTCAATAATCCTTTCTGGATTCAGACCATCTATTATGCAGGCATCGTTGTTATCGGTCTGTTCACCCTGGGTTTCTGGACACGATTCACAGGCATTATCTCCTGGGCATTTCACCTCAGCTACGTGCATCGTGCCATGATGATCTGGTTCGGCATGGATGCCATGATCAGCTTCATGATGCTCTACCTCTGCATCAGCCCGTGTGGCAGTGTACTCTCACTCGATCGATTCCTGGCTCAGCGACGAAGTGGCGGCACCCTTCCACCAGTACAGCCAATGTGGTCCGCCACCCTCGCCCTTCGCCTGATGCAGATTCACATGTGCATCGTTTACTTCATTGCAGGCATCGCCAAGCTGCAGGGAAACACCTGGTGGAACGGAACAGCCACCTGGCTCACCATGAATGCACCGCTTTTCAACGAAGGCATCGACATTGGCTGGCTGGCCGACCCCCGCTATGGTGAATGGCTCTGGCACTACTTTACCGTTCTCTCCACGTACATGACGCTAGGCTTCGAGATCGCTTTCCCCTTCCTGATCTGGAACCGCTATCTGCGTCCCTGGATGATCTTCCTAGCTTTCATGCTTCACGCCGGCATCGGCGTCTTCATGGGCCTCGGCGGCTTCGGTACCGTCATGCTCGCTGGTTGCATGTCCTTCCTACCCGCCTCCGGCGTCAGGTGGGCTTGGGCGTGCATCACCGGGAAGAAAAGGTAGCGGAACTCGCCAAGAGTTCCGTCTTGGTACTCCAAGTGGATATTCTCAATCCCGAAGGGATCGTAGCTAGCTTACACATAATGACTGGCCTTAGACCCATTCGATGTCATCCATTTCCAACCAAGACCGAGTAGCTGCAACAACACCAACGCCAGAAACACATAGCCAGCCCACGAGAAAATAAGCTTCCAAGACCGTTGGAATGGATACGCATACTTGTGCAGGATGAGTTCTGAATCTTGAGTTTCAACGACGTAGATCGCTTGCTGTTTAGGGTGATACCAGAGAGTACCTCTAACGTTCGGCAAGGTGAGTGTCTCGCCTTGTTTGTCAGCAATTGGATCATAGACCTTGAGCTTCTGTTGGTAGGAAACTATCCGAGGCAGCCAGGAGGCATGCGAGTGAATCCATGCATCAAGCGATACCAGCCATTCTGGTGGGTCTTTCGAACCACACAACAAAAGAAGCTTGAAAGAGGGTAACACGCCAATCATACCGATCCTGTTACACTGAAAAGAGGCAAGATCTGTCTGCTCATCAATTCTCTGTAACCTATCTGTATTGACCATCTTCCAGGCAAATACATTCGGTCTACTGTCTGAATCACAACGAACATATCGTAAAGGAATGGATTGCCCATCGGAATACTCGCTGACAAGCACTACATCACTGTCGATGGGGATGGGTTTCATCAATTTAGACCTAAACCGGTTTCTGAGTTCAGACTGCTGCTTCTCACTTAGTTTGGAACTCACTTCTGCCAACTTCCATTCATGTTTTCCATGCACTACCGAATAGGACTGCAGATAAAAGCACCCGTCTCGCTCAATAACTCCTACTACTTTTTGGCCATCAAATGTAATTGCCTCGGTGTACCCGTGCTCAAGGTATCCACTGGGCGGCATGTGATGCCCTGTATCCATATCGTAGAAATCGATCCATGATTCTTTCTCGGGGTCAAAGATGTTCTTTTGCGAGATGATGACGATCCTGCGACTATCAGAAGAAAGATAAGGCGAAACTGTTCCTTTTGAACCCTTTGCTATTCTTGGTTGATACTCCAACATTGCTCGGATCGTGCCCTTCTTAGCATCAAGTAGTTCAATCTCGTCTTTGCCTTCGCGTGTGACAGACCATTTTAGCCACGTACGACCGTCGGCTGATAATAACACTCCCTTCGGATAGCTTCGCTCTTTCGTTCTATCATCAATATTGGAAGTAAATATCTTCTGCAGTTCACCGCCAGCCCCACAGAACCATCCAACCCAATTCCGCGGATAGTCGTTGTTGACCGTTGATAGCGACAAACCATCCTCATTATCGAACCCGGTTTCAACGTGTGTTATTTCATTCAGCTCAAACACCTTGTTCTTAAATTGAAGGTCGTAGTAGGTCAACCGATGGTTTGAATAATCGAAGAAAAGCAGATATCTTCCCGAGGGTGAAACAAAATAGCGCTCAGACAAAGAAATACCACTCGTCTTGATGAGTCGAACGGTCTCTGGACGTGGCTCGCACGTCAGAAACAACACCAAGCCAACTACCAGCGACAGAATGACCGGCCAGCGGAACCGCAGCAGTAGTTGTCCCATCTTGCGAAGCATGTCGTACTCCAGTGCAAACAGCCTACCACCTGCACTACCTGCCAACAAGCCAGTTCCTATTGTCAGAATTCCCCATATCCTGCATATCATCTGTTGGAGTGCCGGCTGCAGCCGGCTGTATTGCCATTGAATCGAGAACCATTCGCATATGCCATTGCATCTCTATAACACGCTCACCCGCCGCAAGGAGAAGTTCCACAAATCGCCCGGCGAACTGGTGACGATGTATGTCTGTGGCCCCACGGTCTATAAGCCCAGCCACATCGGCCACATGGTCGGCCCGATCATCTTCGATACTGTCAAACGCTACCTCGTCTACCGTGGCTACCAGGTGAAGTGGGTTGTTAACATCACAGATGTCGATGATAAACTCATCGTGCGGGCGAACGAACTGAAGACGACGGTGAAAGATCTGGCGGAGAAGATGACCGCCGACTACCACGTCTGCCTGCAGAAGCTGAACGTGACCGGCATCGACAGCTTTCCCCGTGCCACCGAGCACATTGCCGGTATGATTGCCATGATGGAACGGCTCATCAAGAAGGGCTGTGCCTACGCCGCTGAGGGCGACGTCTACTTCGACATCACCAAGGATGCTGACTATGGCAAACTCTGCAACCGCGATCCGGAACAGCTGGAAGCGGGTGCCCGCATCGAAGTGACTGGCAAGAAGCGGAACCCCGGCGACTTCGCCCTCTGGAAAGCAGCCAAGCCTGGCGAACCTTCATGGGATAGCCCGTGGGGGCCCGGTCGCCCGGGCTGGCACATCGAATGCTCGGTGATGAGCCAGGCCCTACTCGGCGAAACGCTCGACATCCACGGTGGCGGACTCGATCTCCAGTTCCCTCACCATGAGAATGAGCTGGCACAGTCAGAATCAGATACCGACAAGCCCTTCGCCCATGTCTGGATGCACAACGGCCTGCTTAAGCTAAGCAGCGGCAAGATGGCTGGGTCGATCGGCAACGTACTGAACGTGGTCGATGCTCTCAAGCATGTCAGTGGGGAAATACTGCGGTTCTTTATCCTGAACACTCACTACCGTTCGCCCATTGATCTGGGTGAATGGGATCCCAAGAACCCCACTACGCCCATTCCCAGTGGCCTGGAATCCGCCCGCAAGGCATTCCACGGGTTCATCCGCTTTGCAGAACGCTTCCAGCGCATTACCGGCAAGTCGTTCTACAGCTTCACTGCACCAGACCGTTATTCCAAGCGAACCTACCGACTGCCTGAATTGTCACAGGTCCACGAACGCTTCATCGAGTTCATGGATGATGATGTCAACACCGGCGGTGCGACTGCAGTGCTTTTCGAATTGCTGACCACGCTCAACAAGTTGGCTGATAGTGCCAAACTGGAAGATGCAGCCAGCCGCAAAGCGGAAGATCTCACTGCCTTTACCGAAGGGGCAAATCTGCTCTTCGAGTTAGGTAGCCTGATGGGGCTCTTCTTCGAAGCACCCGCAACAGCTAAGCTCGGTGGCGATGATAAACTGGTGGCTGGGCTGATGCAATTGCTCATCGATTTGCGAAACAACCTGCGAACCGAAGCCAAGCTCATCACCGAGAAAACCAACCCGACCAAGAAAGCACTCTTCGAGCAAACTGATCTGATTCGCAAACGGCTAGGCGACATGGGCATCGTTCTCGAAGACCGTGGCACTGGCACCGATTGGCGCTTGAATTAGCCATGGACGCACACACCCTCAATCTCCTGGAATTCAGCAAAGTACGTGACCTGGTGACTGGCTATACGGTCACCTCCCTGGGCAAGGAACTGGTACAAAAGCTCGAACCGCTCAAGGATATCGAACGGATCACGCACCAGATCCATCTCGTCACCGAGATGACTGAAGCCCTCAGTGCCAAGCACATCCCGCCCCTCTCCGGGGTCAGCGATATTCGGCTGCTGCTTCGTCGGGCATCAATCGGCAGTAGCTTAACTGCAACTGAACTCAACCAGGTGCGGGAAGTGCTCTCAGCCACCGGGGCCAGCTACCGTTACCGGATGAAGCTAGAACCTCGCTGGAACCACCTCATCAATCTGCTGGCGAAGGTGGAAGACAATGGCTCGCTGGCGAGAACCATCGAAGGTTCCATTGATGCGAGAAGCCATGTGCTCGATATGGCCAGCCCGGAATTGAGTAGCGTTCGTCATCGGCTGCATGAGATTGACGAACGGATCCAGCAGGAACTCAAACGTATCCTGCGTGATAACACCATCCGCTCGGCCCTTCGCTTTCCCAATGCCACGCTTTCCGGTGACCATTATGTGCTGCCGGTCGCCATCAACCATCGGCAGAAGGTGCCCGGTATCGTCCATCGCACCAGTGCCACCGGTGATACGGTGTATGTTGAACCAGCAGCCCTCGCCAATCTGAATGTCGAACGCTCCCTGGTGAAGGTGGATGAAGAGAAGGAAATCGCCCGGGTGCTTCGCCGACTGACTGCGGAGATCGCCCAAGTCGCTAAGCCCCTCAAGATCGCACTCGATGTGCTGGCCCAGTTGGATGTGATCCAGTCGCTCGCCAAGTATAGTCTCGATTATCAGATGTCGCCTCCGCGGATCACCACCGATCGTAAGCTCTGGCTCAGTTCCGCTCGCCACCCGGTACTTCTCCATTTCTTCCGCTATCAGAGCACCGAAGCCAACCCAAAGTCAGTGGTTCCCATCGATGTCAGGCTAGGCCACGAATACGACATGCTGGTCATCACCGGTCCCAATACCGGTGGCAAAACAGTCGCCCTCAAGACCGTCGGTCTGTTGTGCCTGATGGCGCAATCAGGCATGCACATTCCAGCCCAGCCCGGCAGCACGGTACCCTTACTTGATCATCTGCTGGCTGACATTGGCGATGAGCAGAGCCTGGAACAGTCGCTGAGCACCTTCAGTTCACACATCACCCGCATTCGTGACATCGTACAGCAAGCCAATGAGAACAGCCTGGTACTACTCGATGAGATGGGAGCAGGCACCGACCCCACCGAAGGGGCAGCCCTCGGTCGTGCAATCCTCGATTATCTCAACCAGCGGAAGTGCCTGGCGATGGTAACCACCCACCTGGGCGAACTCAAGACCTACGCTTTCCACAATGAGCGAGCCGAGAACGCCGCAGTCGAGTTTGATGTCGCTACCCTGAGGCCCACCTATCGATTGCTCGTCGGCCAGTTTGGTCGCAGTTGTGCCCTGCAGATTGCCCGTCGGCTGGAACTACCCAAAGAGTTGATGAAACGAGCCCAGCACTACCTCCGCAAGCGCCGTGAACGCAGCACCAGTGAGCTGGAGAAATTGCAGGCAGCAAGAGAAGTGGCAGAGAAGGCTCGCCACGAAGCCCATCTGGCAGAAGTTGAAGCAGACAAGAAACGACTCGAGTACGAACAGAAACAGTCGGCCCTTGAAAAGCAGCGGGAACGGGAAGCACAACTCAATCTCTTTCGCAATACGCTCAAGCCCGGCACCGCCGTCAGTGTCGAACGCTTCGACCAACCCGGCCAGATCATCCGTGTCGATCAAAGCCGAGGCATCGCCGTCGTCAAAGCTGGTTTAGGTCAGTGGGAAGTGCCCATCCGAGAGATACTACCAGCGGTAATTGAGTCCTAGAACTGCCCTATTCTCCACTCCCCATTCCCTTCTCCCATCCCACGCTTCTTCACCAAGTATTCTTGTGAAATGTTGGAACGTTTCGTAACCTCATAGTATCATTCCCTCCCGCCAGGTAACTGCTGATGCCTCTCGTCATGCGTCTTGTATGCTTTTCACTCTTCCTGCTCCTTCCGCTGCTGGCAATCGCTGACAACACACCAGCAAAACCGATCACGAAGACTCCCAAGCTTCTCGTCCTCGTCGTGTTCG
>CAYPJB010000044.1:0-16529 GCA_964410845.1 uncultured Bacteroidales bacterium
CAGTGCGATCTGATGATCGTCGCTGGCCGAGTAGTGATGAAGATGTTGCCCGTGCTGCAGCGAATCTGGCAGCAGATGCCTGAACCCAAGTGGTGCATCTCGATGGGTGCCTGTGCGTCCTCGGGTGGCGTATTTGATACATATGCCGTGGTTCAGGGTGTTGATCGCTTCATACCGGTAGACATGTATGTGCCAGGCTGCCCGCCTCGTCCGGAGCAGGTGATTCAAGCCGTTATTGATCTTCAAGCAAAGATTCGCAAGACGGGCAAGTTTTTCAGCACTGAGTTTGATGGCCGAACCCAGTACACCGGTCCTGCTCAGGCGGTGCCTCGCCCCAGCGAAGCTGTGGTGGCACCGGGCGATTACGCCACTGCGACCCGTCAATGGTCGGGCACTGGCAAGGCGCTCTATGGTGAACGAGGCGTTCGGACATCGCTCGAACTATTGCCGAAAAACAGCAAGTAGCGTGCAGCCTGAAGAAACGGATGGGAGAAGACTGTGACATCGCAGGATACACTGAGCAAATTGACTGAACGTTTTGGTGCCGGGAGCATCACGCAAAGTGAGTTCTGCGACAACCTGCGTGCCACGGTTCCCAATGACAAGCTCTTCGCCATCCTCAAGTTTCTCAAGGAAGAGCAGGGTTACAATTTTCTGGTAGATATCACCGGAATCGATTATCTCGACTATCCCGCTGCAACGACTGATCGCTTTGCCGTTGTGTACAGTCTGCTGAACATGGATGAGAATTGCCGCATTTACATCAAGACGATGGTGAATGATCCTGATCCCACGTTGCCTTCGGTATATTCACTGTGGAAGGGTGCGGATTGGGCCGAACGCGAAATATTTGACATGTATGGCATTCGGTTTGACGGGCATCCTGACCTGCGTCGACTGCTGATGCCTGATGAATTTACCTCGTATCCGCTTCGGAAGGATTACCCGCTGCGTGGACGTGGCGAGCGACATAACTTCCCGATCCTGACACGAGCTGAAGGATAAGAAGCATGGCCTTGGAATTGCTGGATCCCCAGATCGAGACCGGTGCAGGCGTGGATGAACGTGAGTTCCAGTGGACACTCAACTTCGGCCCGCAGCACCCTGCAACGCATACCACCATGCGTTTCGTGCTGACACTCGAAGGCGAACGGGTTGTCAAGGCAGTGCCACACATAGGGTATCTCCATTCCGGGTTTGAAAAGCTCGGCGAAGATCTGAACCTGAATCAGTACGTGACCATCGTTGACCGAATGAACTACACCTCGCCACTCTGCAACGAGTTGGCCTGGCACCATGTCTGTGAGAAAGCACTGGGCATCGAGATTACGCCTCGTTGCAAGTACATCCGTACCATCATCAACGAGTTGATGCGTATTCAGGATCACCTGCTGAACATTGGCACGTGTGCCTTGGATCTTGGTGCATTCACTGCGTTTCTCTATGCGTTCTATCAGCGTGAATTGATCTACGATCTGTGCGAACACGCATCGGGACAGCGGTTTCATTCCAGCTATACCCGTGTAGGTGGCCTGCTGTACGACGTAGATGATGCCTGGATCAATAAACTGCGTTCGTTCCTGAAGGGCTTCATGAAGCCTTTCAATGATGTTTGCGGTTTGCTCAATCGAAACAAGATCTTTATTGATCGTCTGCGTGGTGTGGGCGTACTCAGCAAGGAAGAAGCAATCAACCGTTCAGCGACGGGGCCGATTGCCCGAGCCAGTGGTGTGCTGCGTGATCTTCGTAAGGATGAGCCCTACCTCGCCTACAAGGACTTTGATTTCAAGGTTGTTGCAGCGAAGGAAGGCGATTGCCTGGCACGGTATCAGGTACGCATGGAAGAAATGCTGGAAAGCCACAAGATCATCAGCCAGGCCATCGAAAATCTGCCCAGTGGGCCGGTGAATGTAGATGTCAATGGCAAGGTCATGCTGCCCGACAAGAGTAGCACCTGGCGTAGTATTGAAGGCATGATCCAGCACTTCGAACTGACCATGACCAACCGTGGGTTCAAGACACCAGTCAATGAAGTCTATGGAGCCATCGAAGGCCCTGGTGGTGAACTGGGTTTCTACCTCGTGTGCGATGGCACCGAAAAGAGCTGGCGTTGTCGAACCAGGCCACCGGCCCTGTACCACTTGGCTATGTTCCCGCACCTTATTGAAGGGCACATGCTGAGTGATGTGGTTGCAGTAATTGGAAGCTTGTCCATCGTCGCGGCGGAACTGGACAGATAACCTGGAATCGTCGCGTGTCAGTCAACATGAAGTAAATGGTCAAAATAGGAACGAAAGCTAAACGGATGAGTGCGAGCGTGACTAGCACTGAAACACTGATGACGGTCGAAGAATTCATGCTTCGACCGGAGCGGGAGGATGGTGCGCTCGAAGAACTGGTTGATGGGAAGGTGATTACGATGCCTCCACCGGGTGCAGGTCACGGTATCATTTGCATGCGACTTGGTGCATTGATACTTCGATTTGTTGAGTCCAGGAAGTTAGGCTGGGTAGCGAGCAACGATTCGGGGACGATTCTTAAGCAGGACAATGTTCGCGGACCCGATGTTGCCTTCTATTCCATAGACAGAGTACCGGAAGTACCCAGGGGATACTTTGAAGTTGCTCCAGACCTGGTCGTCGAAGTGATTTCGCCTAGTGACTCAGCCTCGTATGTGCAGAAGAAGGTAGTTCAATACCTGGAAGCAGGCGTTCGATTAATCTGGGTGGTATATCCGCTGAGTCGTGATGTCGTGGTGTACCACAGTCTGGATCGCGTACAACACCTGACGGAACAGCAATCGCTGGATGGTGGGAACGTATTGGCAGGCTTTTCGTGTCGAATCGCGGAAATCTTTGGTGAGATAAGGAGCTAAGTGGAATGGCCGTATTGACAGATGCCATGGTGCAGAAAATCAAGGCGTTCATTCCGCGCTACCCGAGCAAGCAGGCGGTCACGCTTCCTGCCTTGCACATTGTACAGGATGAACTTCGTTGTGTGCCTCAGGGTGCCATCGATGAAATCGCTGCCCTGCTTGATCTGAAACCTGCCGAAGTGCATGACACGCTCAGCTTCTATGGCTTCTATCGCGATGAACAGCACAAACTCGGCAAACATCGCCTGTGGGTCTGTCGTAGCCTGCCTTGCATGCTTAAGGGTGGCGAGCAACTTCTGGCACACCTGTGTGAAAAGCTGCATGTGAAGCCGGGCGAGACCAGCAGCGACGGCAAAGTCACGCTGGAGTTCGCAGAATGCATCGGTGCCTGCGAACAGGCACCGTGCGTGCTGGTGAACGATGAGATCAAAGGCAACATCGGCGATAGCGACGCAGACGCTCTCGTCTCTGAGCTGAGGAAGTAACTGACGCATGGCGAATTTCGAACCAGTCCTGCTCAAAAACGTCGGTGTGAAGGATTCTCACACACTGAGCGTCTATCAATCTCGCGGTGGCTACAAGGGCCTTGATGCTGCTCTTGCCAAATCACCCGCCGAGATCGTCCAGATCACCAAGGACTCGGCACTGCGTGGTCGAGGTGGTGCGGGCTTTCCTACCGGTGTGAAGTGGACTTTCTTGCCCAAAGATTACACAGGCCCGATTTATCTTTGCATCAACGCTGACGAATCAGAACCGGGCACCTTCAACAACCGCATCCTGATGGAAGATGATCCGCATCAGGTGCTCGAAGGTGTGATGATTGCGTGCTATGCCACTCGGGCCACGACGGCGTACTTCTACATTCGTTACGAATATGGCCATGCTTTCCGTCGTCTGCAGGCAGCTATTGATGAGCTGTACAAGGCCAAAATGCTTGGGAAAGATGCCTGCGGCAAAAAGGGCTTCAACTGCGATATCTACTTGCATCGTGGTGCAGCTGCCTATATCTGTGGCGAAGAAACGGGTCTGATTGAGAGCCTGGAAGGCAAGCGTGCCTGGCCTCGCATCAAGCCACCGTTCCCCGCCATCGAAGGGGCGTTTCGCAAACCGACGATTGTAAACAACCCCGAAACGCTCGCCTGCCTGCCACACATCATGTCGCGGGGCGTGGCATGGTTCAAATCGATTGGTATTCCAGCTGACCCGTCGAACCCTCGAGATGTTGGCAGCTATGGCCCCAAGCTTTATTGCGTCTCCGGGCATATCAATAAACCAGGTTGTTACGAACTACCGATGGGTGTTACCTGTCGTGAAGTGATTGATGGCCCCGCTGGGGGCGTATGGAAGGGTCGCAAGGCCAAAGCCGTGGTGCCCGGTGGTATCAGCATGGGTTTCCTCACTGAAGCGGAACTTGACTGTAAGCTCGACTTCAACGATCCGATCAAGAAGGGCTGTCTGGGTTTGGGCACAGCAGCTCTGATGGTGGTAGATGATGCTACCAGCATGGTGGATGTGCTGTTTAATAGTTGCCGGTTCTTCAGCCATGAATCGTGTGGTCAGTGTACGCCATGCCGGGAAGGAACGGCCTGGATGACGAAGATCCTGAGCCGCATTCGCCGAGGCAAAGGTGAACTGAGCGATCTCGATCAACTGGCGGAAGTGGCGAACAACATTGGCACGATGCCCGGTACCACGATTTGTGGTTTGGCCGATGGTGCTGCCTGGCCAGTGAAGAACGCGATGCAGAAGTACCGACAGGACTTCGTCGACTTCATCAACAGTAAGAAGTCGTTGATCCGGCAGGATGAACTCGTGACAGCAGGGGCTCACTAATTTCCCAAAAAGGCAATAGTTCTGGGTGGACAAGTACCGAGGCATGCTCCTGACCGTTCTGAATGAACGGCAGAAGATAGAGGAGGTGAGGATGAATACTCAACGATCATCACACAGCTTCCAGTGGGCATGTCTGGCGGTATGTCTGTGCCTGATCTTGGGATGTGGGAAAAAGACAGCCTCGTCAGCTACTGCAGGCATTAATCCAGGAGCAGGCAACAACGCTCCGGCCACTGGGGAAGGGGCAAGTGGTCGTAATTTGGTGCTTCAGGTACCCTTCGACAATGCTGCCAAACTAGTGATGCTCAATATCGGAGTGGCTTATCGCCAGGCGATGGCAACGAATGACAAGCCACCCAAAA
Organism: uncultured Bacteroidales bacterium; assembly: GCA_964410845.1. Taxonomy (GTDB): domain Bacteria; phylum Planctomycetota; class Planctomycetia; order Gemmatales; family HRBIN36; genus JAEUIE01. The sequence continues at coordinate 5,071 of CAYPJB010000044.1, forward strand.
ACATGGATGAACTTGGTCTCGAGCCGAAAAACCTGAAAACCAAGCGTGACATGCAGGATCGTGAGATCGAAGTGCTTCTTGGGGTAGATAACAGAAAATTGGATGAAGCGTCCAACTTCGCTCTTGCCTGGGAAAAGACTCCCGACAACGGTGGCGGACGGATGGTGCTGATGGCAGATTTCGTGACGGTCAAGTATGTCTCGAACGCTGAGTTCGAGGCTATGAAGAAGGCTAAGTAAGGAACAGGACAACACCGGCAGTGAACTGCCGATTCCGGGATAAGACTATGGCAACGGTTTTGGTGAACGGACAGGAAGTGAAGCTGAACGACGGCGAGAAACTGAACGCCATCGAGGCAGCTCAGCGCGTCGGCGTCGAGGTGCCACACTATTGCTGGCACAAAGATTTAACCGTCGTAGCCAGTTGCCGCATGTGCCTGGTGGAAGTCGGCGAGAAGAAGCCTGATGGCAGCATTGCCATGCAACCCCGTGTGGTGCCAGGCTGTCAGACCCCTGTCAAGGACGGTTCAGTCGTAGTTACCGACAGCAAAAAGGCCAAAGACGCTCAGGCCAACACGCTTGAGTTTCTGCTCCTGAATCACCCGCTCGATTGCCCAGTCTGCGATCAGGCAGGCGAATGCGATCTCCAGGATTACAGCTACAAGTATGGACGTGGTTACAGTCGTCTGAAGGATGACAAACTGCAGAAAGCAGATAAGGACCACATCGGTGAGAACATCACGCTCTACACCGACCGCTGTGTGATGTGTACCCGTTGCGTACGATTCACTCGCGAAATCAGCGGTACCGGCGAACTGCAGGTCATCAACCGCGGTGCTTCTGCAGAAATTGATGTCTTCCCCGATAAGCCCTGTAACAATAAGCTCGCGGGCAACGTAGTCGATCTGTGCCCAGTAGGCGCACTGTGCAGCAAGGACTTCCTGTACAAGCAGCGAGTCTGGTTCCTGCAGGATTCGAACAGCGTCTGTCCCGGGTGTTCAACCGGTTGCAGCATCAATATTTCGCAGAACAAGAACATTATTTATCGACTCACCCCTCGCAACAATCCGGATGCACAAGGTGCATTCATGTGCGATGAAGGCCGCTTTGGGTTCAAATATACCAACGCTGCCCAACGGCTGAACAGCCCGCTTGCCAAGGCGGGTGATCGTCACACCCATGTGATGTGGGATGCGTTGCTTCCTCGTCTCCGTCGCGAACTAGCTGACGCCGCGAGCAGGCTGGGAAGTGGCTTTGCAGTTGTACTGTCACCCTTCATGACGGTCGAAGAAGCTTACCTCGCCTCACTTTACTTCACCGGACTTTCGAAAGATGTCAAGCTTGTGCTCGGGCCGGTGCCAGTCATGGGTGATGATGACAAGTATCCCAAGGGGCCACACGGCGAATCTCCAGCTGCAGACAAGGTGAAATTCACCATCCGTGCCGAGAAGTGTCCTAACCTTCGTGGAGTGGTGCCAGTCATCGACCACTTCCAGGACGATCTCGTCGAATGGGATGATTTCGTCGATCAGGTCAAACAGGGTTCAGTGAAGGCTGTTTACGCCATCGGTGGTTACCCGGAAGCATGGGTATCGCCTGAAGAGGTGGCCGCTTTCAGCAAGCTGGAACTGCTGGTCGTACAAGACATTCTTCCCTCGGCACTCACCAGCATTGCCAAGTATGTGTTGCCCGGTGGTTCCTTCGCAGAGAAGGAAGGAACATTCGTCAATCACAATCTGCTGGCACAGGGGATTAAGCGGGCGATCAGTGGCCCTGGCGAAGCTCGGCCGGATGGACGCATCTTCCAGGAACTGCTCGATCGACGCGGTCTCTTCCATGCTCCTACTCTGCGTGGTGAAATTGCCCAGGCCATACCCTATTTTGCAGCACTGGCACGAGGCGATCTTGGTGAGTTTGGCATCTTCCTCGGCAAGGGGAAGAGTGCGACAACCAATGTACCAGCCGGTGCTGCCATGGCAGGGAGCTAAACACTTGTCCCCGGTCTCCGACCGGGGACACACTGAATATCCGGCTCCGCTGGAAGTCAGTTAAAAGAAACACGACCGGCAGAGCCGGGGACGAGAATAGACAGCTGATAGCTCAAGAGAACTGATATGTGGGAATTGATAACGCATCCCTGGGTGATACGAGGCATTGTGGCACTACTGGTGCTTCTTATTGTGCCTGGTATCTGCGCCTACCTCATCTTCCTCGAACGCAAGATTGCAGCGTGGACACAGGACCGCATCGGGCCTAACCGCGTAGGTCCTTGGGGCCTGCTGCAGTCCATCGCGGATGGATTGAAGTTCCTGCTCAAAGAGCAGATTGTTCCCAGCTACGTCAATAAGGTTCTCTACTTCGTTGCACCGGGTATTGGTGTCGGCTGTGCATTGCTTGGTCTGGCTGTGGTGCCTTTCGGGGCGACTTCCTCTGTCAATCCGGCTGATCCCCATCAATGGGTAATAGCACCCGGGGTGGATATCGGCATCCTCTATGTGTTCGCTATCGGTTCGCTGACCGTGTATGCCATCATCCTGGGTGGCTGGTCATCGAACAACAAGTATGCCTTCATCGGTGCCTTGCGTTCCAGCGCTCAGGTTATCAGCTACGAAATTCCGCTGGGTATGTCGATCCTGGGTATCATTCTCATGGTCGGTTCGATGAACCTGGAAAAGATCATCGACTTCCAGACCCAGCATGGCTGGTTCTTCTTGATGCAACCACTGCCTTTCCTGATCTTCTTCACGAGTGCACTGGCTGAAAACAACCGTATGCCGTTCGATTTGCCTGAAACCGAGCAGGAACTTGTCGGTGGCTTTCATACTGAGTATTCAGCGATGAAGTTCGCGATGTTCTTCCTGGGTGAATACTCGCACATGATCACGATCAGCCTGCTCTGCTCGGTACTGTTTCTGGGTGGCTGGCATGTTCCTTACCTCACCACGGTGCTGAAGCCTGGCGAGTTCGAAACATGGGGTGGAGCGTTTCTGAAGTTCTTCGTTCTATTCACCAAGATGATCGTCTTCATCTGCATCATCATGCTGATTCGCTGGACGATTCCACGCTTCCGTTATGATCAGCTCATGGGGCTGGCCTGGAAGGTGCTAATTCCACTATCCCTGGGCAATCTCTTCTTCGCCATGCTGGTGAAGCACTTTAACCTGAGCATCTGGCTATTGCTGCCGATCAACATTGCACTCTTCCTGATCCCCGGTGCAATTTCACTCAGACAGCAAAACAAGGAAGAAGAAGCTCTGCGAACACGACTTGTCACAGCATAAATGAACCGGGGGACAGCAGTCCCCGGTACGAGGATAAAACAATGGCACTGACTGCAAGTGATGTGAGGTGGGTGGAACAGCCCAAGCTCACACTGATGGAAAAGCTCTACGTTCCCAATATCGTGGCGGGACTGGGCACCACCATGAAGCACATGTTCAAAACGATGGGTGGTGGCGGCGTAACCGTACAGTTCCCCGAAGAACGCCCGACCGTGCCGCCACACTTCAAAGGCGTGCATCGCCTGAACCGGGATGAGCAGGGGCGCGTGAAGTGCGTGGCCTGCTATCTCTGCAGCACCGCTTGCCCGGCACATTGCATTGATATCGTCTCCGCCCCCTCGCCGTGGCCTGACCGGGAAAAGTATCCGGAAACATTTGTGATCGATGAACTTCGCTGTATCTACTGTGGTATGTGCGAAGAAGCTTGCCCGGTGGATGCCATCGAACTGACGACACTCTTTGATCTCACAGGAGCCAGTCGCAATGAGATGATGTTCGACAAAGAAAAGCTGCTTTCGGTCTTTGATCAAACGACTAAGTCAGGCACGGATCCAGTCAGGACGGAACGTGGTAAACTCGGCCCTTGTTCAGAACTCCATGATGGCATCAAGTATTCCAATCCGAACCGGCCCAACGCCCAGTAAGCTGGTTCATGACTTTGGCAATCTTGCCTGATGGCACTGGCACGATACAACCTTATTGTCCGCACGCACTGTGGACGTGGTGACTACACTCAGGAATTGTGATGGCGAAATTCTTCTCCTGGCTGGTGACGTACTGGTACCTGATGGTGCCTCTCGTCCTTGGCTTTGCAGCGATAGTCACGCTCCTGCCCCATGCAGGCAAACGCAAACTTCCGGTTCAGGCAGGCTTGGCTGCAGGTATTGTTTCTTTGCTGCTGACTGGACTGCTGCTCATTCGCTCGTCGAATGATCTAGCACTCGATTTGTTCTTCTATGCTTTTGCTGCCATCGCCGTTGCCTCGGCTGGTGCGATGATTGTTCAGCGAAATCCTGTCTATTCCGCTCTTTACTTTGCGATTACGGTTCTTGGCGTGTGCGGACTGTTTCTCGTCAAGTCAGCTTCTTTCCTTGCTGCTGCGACGATCATCGTCTACGCCGGGGCGATCATCGTAACGTTCCTGTTTGTCATCATGCTTGCCCAGCAAACTGGTCTTGCTGATTATGACCGACGTTCGCGAGAACACATCTTCAGCACCATCGCTGGCTTTGTACTGTTGGCTTCCCTGCTCTTTATCATCGAAAAGAACTTTTCACCGAAGTTCGATCCGAACAGCCTGGTGGCTGTGCTCAAAGAAGCGAGTACGGATACCGCTCCTGATAAGTATCGCCGCACTGGAAAGGAAATCCTGGATAGCTTGCAGGTGAAAGGCAAATCAGCAGAAAGCGTCATGCTGCAGATGTTTACACATCTGAATGCATGGCCTGAAGCAGCAGTCAAAAAGAATGAAGCAGCTAAGTCCTGGGATGAAGCTCGCAAGTTTCTACAGGAAGACCAGGCTCAGAAAGCACATAGTGCATTAAGTTCATTGCTTCAAATAGCTAACTCGATGGAAGATGCTTATAACCGTTACAGCAACGTCCTTTCAGTGACAACAGTTCCGAAAGATTATCAATCGCTGCTATCCGCCAAACGTTCTGTGAAAGATGCGGATCATGTAAATGAACTCGGTCGCTCACTGTTTGGCGACTATCTTTTTGCGGTGGAACTGGCAGGAACACTGCTGCTGGTAGCCACTATTGCTGCCATCATGATCGCTCAAGAGTCTGAGCGCCGAAAGAAGGTGCATGCATGAGCGCTCTCCTGCACAATTATGTGATAGTCGGAGCCATTCTGTTCGGGCTTGGAGCCATCGGCTTCATGACCCGGCGCAACCTCATCGTCATGTTCCTCTGCGTGGAAATGATGCTGCAAGGCGTGGCACTGAATCTCGTAGCCTTTGGCGACCTGCATCGCAATATGCAGGGGCAGTCATTCATCATTTTCATGCTCACTGTAGCAGCATGCGAAGCGGCCATGGCACTGGCTGTCTTCCTGGTGCTCTATCGCAGCAGGCGAACACTTGATGTCAGCGTCTGGCAGGAACTGCGTGATCCCGGTCAGGAACCAATCATCGATACTGATGTGTTGCCTGCTGATCCGTCAGCGATTCCTGTAGTTTATCCGAAGCTCACGCCAGCGGGTGTGATGCCAAAGCCAGAGAATGAGGCTGGTGTGACAGAGGAGGTTACCCGTGTCTAGTGGCTTGCAAGGTAATCTCATCCTGATTCCCGTTCTGCCGTTGCTGGCAGCAATTCTAATTGCCCTCACAGGCAGGAAGTATCTCAAGCAGCAAAGTCACTGGCCTACCATCATTGCCTTTGCTATCAGCTTTTTCCTCTCGCTGGCAGTATTGAGCGAAGTCCGGAGTGCACCTCTTGCACAAGGCGTTTCGGAAAAGCCCCAGATCATGTCGGTTTATGACTGGATCGATATCGGTACGATGAAAGTAGGCATCACGCTTCGGGCAGATCCGCTCACTGCCATGATGCTCGTGATGGTCACCTTCATCAGCATGCTGGTAGCGATCTTTTCGAAGGGTTACATGCATGGTGATCCTGGCTATCCTCGCTTCTTCGCAGCAGTAGCTCTATTCGTTTTCTGCATGACAATGCTAGTGCTTTCCAACAACTTTCTGTTGACGTTTGTCTTCTGGGAAGGGGTGGGTCTGTGTAGTTATCTGCTGATTGGCTACTGGTTCAAGAAGCGAAGTGCCTCAGCTGCTGCCCGCAAGGCGTTCCTCGTTAATCGAATCGGTGACTTCGGACTGATTCTCGGCATCATCATGATCTGGTCCTTTACTGGATCACTTGATTATGACGTGGTTTTTGCCAAGACATCTCTGCTCTCGAGCGTCAGCTTCTGGGTTTGCCTGTTCCTGGTGATGGGGGCTATTGGCAAGTCCGCCCAGTTCCCGCTCCATGTCTGGTTGCCAGACGCGATGGAAGGCCCAACACCTGTCTCGGCTCTCATCCACGCTGCAACAATGGTGACAGCTGGTGTTTACCTGGTGGCACGTTGTACTCCGCTGTTTGTGATGGAACCGACAGTTCAACTCATTCTCAGCATCATCGGTGTTACCACGGCAGTCATCGCTGCCATAGCAGCCTTGACGCAGACGGACCTCAAGCGGGTTATGGCCTACTCAACGGTCAGCCAGCTGGGTTACATGTTCATGGCGCTCGGCGCTGGGGCAGGGAATGAAGCGATCGTGACTTATGCGGTCATTGCAGCCATGTTCCACTTGTTCACCCATGCTTTCTTCAAGGCATTGCTCTTCCTGGGTTCCGGCTCCGTGATGCATGCAATGGGGCATGTGATCGACATGCGTCGGTTCAGTGGATTACGACATGTTTTGCCGATCACACACTTCACGTTCCTTATTGGTTGTGCAGCACTGGCAGGTCTTCCACCGTTCTCCGGTTTCTACAGCAAAGATGAAATTCTGATGGTGCTGGCGTACGGTAGCAAGGTTGGCAAGTATGCCAGCGAATTCCAGGTGATCTACTACCTGGCCATTGTGACTGCATTCCTGACGGCTTTCTACACCTTCCGTGCCTATTTCATGACCTTCTGGGGTGAGAAGAAGTTGCCCCCTGAGGCGGAAGGGCACGCCCATGAAGGTGGATGGGACATGACGTTGCCGCTGATCATCCTGGCTGTCGGTGCTGTTGGAGTGGGATACTACACCGGACCGATGACTTATCAGTTCAGTTATCTGCTGGAACGCACACCCAATTTCACACCATTGAACGATGTCCCCCACATGTATGACGAGCTTGTCGGTGGCAATCATCCATCAGCGATGATCATGAACATCAGCATTGTCGTTGCTTCGCTGGGTGTGGCGTTGGCTGCTTTGATGTATCTGGTACAACCAGCGCTGGCTCGTGGCATGGCTAAGAGTATGGGTGGTCTCTACAACCTTTCGCTGAACAAGCTCTACTTTGATGAGATTTACCAGTTCCTGTTCGTGAAACCAGCTGAAGCACTGGCACAAGTACTTCGCTGGATCGATTCCAACATTGTAGATGGCCTGGTCGATTTCACTGGCAGGCTGTCTCAGCAAATTGGCAAGGTGCTCCAGCCCGTTCAGAACGGCCTGGTGCAGTATTACGCACTCGCAACGCTGCTCGGAATTGCAGCCTTCGCTGTGGTGCTGGCATCACGACTCTATCAGTAAGTGGAAGGCACATGGGACAGATACTACTACTACTGATGCTCTTCCTGCCGCTGGCAACTGCGGTCGTGATTTTCTTCGTTGGTTCGTCCAACCCTCAGCGCGTGAAGCGTCTCGCGCTGGGTTCCACAGTTATCACCTTCGTTCTTTCGGTGATTATCTGCTTGAAGTACCAACCAGCAAGCATGAGCGAGCAGCAACTGGTACCCGGCCGTGATGTGGCTACCAAGGAACAACCTTTCAAGCCAGATCCTCAATTTACCGTTAATGAATCGTGGTTGACGTTTTTCCCGGGCAGTGATGGCCATCCCAGGGTGGATATCCGCTTTCACTTGGGAATAGATGGTCTGAGCCTATGGCTTCTTGCACTGACCGCGCTTTTGATGGTGCCATCAGTCCTCATCTCCTGGGACAGCATCACCGATCGACCGGCAGGGTTTTATGCACTCTTGCTCGTACTGGAAACGGGCATGCTTGGGGTATTCTGTTCGTTTGATTTGATACTGTTCTATGTCTTCTTTGAGTTTACTCTGCTGCCTCTTTTCTTCCTGATCGGTATCTGGGGTGGTCCGCAAAAGCGTTATGCCGCTCGCAAGTTTTTCATCTACACGCTGGCAGGCAGTTTGCTGGGGCTCGTTGCACTTGTCGGTCTGGTGCTGGCTCGGGGCAACGTGGATAACGGACAGATCAGCTTCAGTTTGCTTGATTTGGTTCGCAACACGCTGGCGAACGGCTCCATTGAGTATTCAACGCAGTTCTGGATATTCCTCGGGCTCTTTGCAGGCTTTGCCATCAAGGTGCCACTTTTCCCGTTCCATACATGGTTGCCCTTGGCTCACGTGGAGGCACCGACGGCAGGCTCCGTATTGCTGGCAGGTGTATTGCTGAAGCTTGGGACCTATGGGTTTCTACGGCTCTGCTTACCCTTGTTGCCCGAAGCCACTGTCCAGATAGGTGTGCCACTTGTTTGCACGCTATCCATCATCGGCATTATTTACGGTGCGCTTTGTGCCCTGGCACAGGATGACATCAAGAAACTGGTGGCTTACAGTTCGGTGAGTCACCTGGGATTCTGTATGCTCGGTCTGTTTGCTCTGAATGCTGAGGGCATCACTGGCTCAATGTTGCAAATGATTAACCACGGCCTGTCCACTGGTATGTTGTTCCTCATCGTTGGCATGGTCTATGAACGCTATCACAGCCGATCGTTGAAAGAGATGGGTGGATTAGCCTCGAAGTTGAAACTGATTGGTTTCTTCATGGTGTTCGCGTGTATGTCGAGTGCTGGTCTTCCAGGACTGAACGGCTTCGTGGGTGAGTTCTTGTGCCTCTCTGGTATCTGGAAAATCAATCCAGCGTACACCATCTGGGCTGCACTAGGGGTGCTGCTGGGTGCCTGGTATTTGCTGACTATGCTGCAGAAGGCATTCTTTGGTCCACTGAAGGAACCTGGTCAGCCACCTGCTCCTGAAGAAGACGATCATGGCCATCATCATGATGATCATGCCCACGATGCTCATGCTGCACATGGTAGTGGTGATCATGGACATGGGAAAATCACTGACATGACAGTGCGGGAAGGGTTTATCCTGGTACCGCTGGCAGTGCTCTGTTTGTGGATTGGTGTTTATCCGAAGCCATTTATTGATGTGATGAAGCCTGAAGCTACCGCGCTGGGGCAGCGATTTGAGGCACCGCTCAAGGCTGTGCCTGCCAACCCATCCATCTTTCTGCCCAAGACGGGAGGGAAGCGCTAGTGGACCTGAATTACCTGTCATCGCTCTCTGGTGCTATCAGCCTGGTGGCTCCTGAAGCCATGCTGGTGCTGGCGGCGTGTCTTTTCTACGCTGCAGCTCCATTTAAAAAGAGCGAAGACATTTATGGCAAGCTGAGCTTTCTTCTGCTCATTATTGCAGCGTTTCTGTTGACACCTCAGCCTGCCAGCTTTGCTGGTGCCGGTTTATTTCGTGGCGATGCTATCAGCCTGTTTGCCCGGTGGCTTGGCATCCTTACCGGAATCGGCCTGGTATTACTCTCATGGGGTCGGGTTAGCAAGCACATTGCCGGCGAATATTACGCCACGCTGCTGATTGCCATTGCCGGCACGAACCTGGTGGCAGCATCGAATGACCTTGTCAGTCTCTTTCTCTCGCTGGAACTCATTAGTATTCCAACGTACCTTCTGCTGTATCTGCTGAGGGGGACGATGAAATCCCGCGAGGCAACAACGAAATACTTCCTGCTGAGCATCTTTTCATCAGCACTCTTGTTGTATGGCCTGAGTTTCTTCTATGGTGCCACAGGGACTACCAACCTAGAAGGAATGCGCAGGACTCTGGCGAGTTCACCTGCATTGCAATACCCCGAGGTACTGACGCTAGGCCTGATCTTCGTGGCTGCAGGGCTGGGTTTTCGCCTGACCGCTGCTCCGTTTCATTTTTATGCCCCGGATGTGTATGAAGGGGCTCCTACGCTGCCAGTAACCCTCTTGTCCGTCATTCCCAAAATTGCAGGACTTGTAGGTATCTATCAACTGATCCACGCGACATTGCTCGTGAATCACAGCCTGGCGGAATCACCAATAGCTGAGCAGGCACGTGATCTCTTCTGGATCATGGCACTCGTATCGATGGTGCTTGGAAACGTACTAGGCTTGCTGCAAAACAACATTCGCCGACTAATGGCATACTCAGGTGTAGCTCATGCTGGGTATATGCTTTTTGGCCTGGGTGCTGCAGCAGCCGTGCCTTTTACTGCCTCGTCACATGACGGTATGTCAGGGCTTACCGCAGTCTTCTTCTATCTCGTGGTGTATATCATCATGACCTTAGGAGTATTTGCTGTCCTGCGTTACCTGGATGCCAGCCAGCAGCCTGTAGAATCGATTGATGATCTAGCGGGCCTCGGTCAGACAAACCCCGCCTTGGCTTTCTTCATGGCTGTTTTCCTGTTTAGTCTAACTGGACTGCCACCAACAGTGGGGTTCTGGGGCAAACTCTACCTCTTCCTAGCTGGCTGGAATTCCGATGTCCATCACTATCGAGTGCTGGCTGTAGTTATGGCTGTGACTGCTGCGATTGGCGCCTGGTACTATCTGCGAATCATCGGGGTGATCTACCTGAGGCAAAGTGTAAAACCTGCCTATCCGCCGATTCAGCCGGTGGCCTTTATTGTGATTGCCACATGTGGTCTTCTGACACTAGTCACCTTTGTCATGCCGAACTGGATCATGAACCCGGCTAATATTGCCACCAAACCTGTGGTTATTGCCATACCCAAGTAATGTCAGTTTTACATTCGTTCAATCCTACAAGACACAGTGCCATGCACTGTGTCTTGCTGCTTAGGCAGACGCAACAAAGTGTATGTTCGCAGGATTTCCTGGAACCTTGCTTTTTGATTGTGTAAGTGAAGTATCCTGCAGTGTACATGCATTTTATTTGATCCAGTAAACTGGCCTATTGAACGAGACTGAAGAATAGGAAACGGACAGGCAAAAGAAAACATCTCGCCTGATGGCGAGATGTTGTGCGATCGTAAGCGATTAAACCTTGAGCTTTAGCCGTTGTAAGGAACCCAGCCAGAACCGTTGAAGTAATAGAGCTGACCACCGACTATCATACAAAGATAGCCATCAAACCAGAAGAGAGAAGGAGGAGGCGGTGGTGGTGGTGGCGGGGGAGGTGGAATAGTGCCATTACCACCGGTAATGTTGGGATCCCAAATTAAGTTAAGCCAACCATCTGAGCCAATTTCCACGAACCAGTCAGCGTTTACCGTTTGAACAGTTGTGCACAGTGCCAGGAAGGCAGCGAGTGCCATCGCGAGTCTTTTCATTATCAACACCCTCGTGTTAGCGACCATCACGTAGTGTGACACTGGTCAGTAAGGTAACGCTAACCGACAAAGGGCAAATCAGCGAGGGTAATTGATAAGATA
>CAYPJB010000045.1:0-16305 GCA_964410845.1 uncultured Bacteroidales bacterium
CGGCAGGCGAGGAGCAGTGGGTTGGTGGCATCGCCGAACTTGGCACCCATGCTCTTTTCAACGTTTTTGAGTGCTTCTTCAACCTGGGCTTTGAGTTCTGGTGGATAGGTCTTTTTGTTGGCGTAGAAATAGGTGCAGACATCGGTGCTGAGGGTGAAACCTGCTGGTACAGGCAGGCCGATGAGCGTCATCTCCGCGAGGTTGGCCCCTTTGCCACCGAGCAGATTTTTCATGTCAGCTTTGCCGTCAGCCTTGCCATCACCGAAGAAGTAAACGTACTTGGACATGGTCTTTCCTGAGAGGAACCGGAATACGAAAGAAGACCGCGCTGGACAGAGCGGCCCGGTACGGACTGTGGGAGAGTATTAGAAATGTAGCGAGAAAGAGGGGGTTTGGGTAGGCGTACGGGGGAAGTGGTGGTTCTTACTTCCGCTTCACCTTTCTCCCGCTCCACACCGGCTCTGCATCGAGATCTAAACCCGCCACATCCCCTGCTCGCCAGGTTTCTACTGCCAGCGCTGCCATGGCAGCATTGTCGGTACACCACGCCATTGGTGGAATGACGAGCTGCACCTTCTCGCAGAATGCCATGGCTTCCAGTGCAGAACGAAACGCCTGATTCGCGGTCACTCCACCACCCACGGCTAATGTCCTGAGCTGCAAGCGATCCAGCGCCTGACGACACTTTTCCACCAGTACATCAACGACAGCTTTCTGAAAACTCGCAGCCACATCAGCTTTCACTTGTTCGGTGATCGCTGTACCAGCTGCTTCAATATCGCGTAGGCAATAGCGAACCGCAGTCTTCAAGCCGCTGAAGCTGAAGTCGAGCCGTTCTTCACGCAGGAAGCTGCGAGGAAAGGAGAACGCCTTGGGGTTACCAGCCTTTGCTGCTCGCTCAACCGCTGGACCACCAGGGAATCCTAGCCCGAGGAGTGCTGCCACCTTATCGAACGCTTCGCCAGCAGCATCATCAATGGTGCCACCCAGAGGCTTGATCTCCAGTGCGGAATGACAGTGGAACAGCGTCGTATGACCGCCACTGACGACAAGGCCAACACACGGGTAGATATTCCGCTGGGCAGCCATCCGACAGGCATAAAGATGGGCATCGATATGATTGACAGCAAAAAGCGGCACACCCAGAGACCAGCTCAACGCCTTGGCTGCACTCACGCCAACCAGCAGCGCACCCACCAGGCCAGGCCGGTTCATGACGGCAATGGCTCCGATGTCGCTCAACTTCACCCCTGCTTGCTGTAGCGCAGCATCGATCACCGGAAGCAGTTGTTGAAGATGCGCCCGTGCCGCCACCTCAGGTACTACTCCACCGAACCGGGCATGCAGCTTGAGTTGTGAGGCAACAGTGCTGGAACGAATGATCGGACCAGTATCTGGAGTGCCATCTTCAAAGACAGCTGCCGCCGTCTCGTCACAGGAGGTTTCGAGGGACAGAAAGAGCATGTTTCTCGCGACATGAAGGATTTACCAGCCCAACGCACAAACAAGGGAGGATCACTTCGAGTCAAACGCAAGAGCCAAGCAAGATGTACTGCAGTCGCAAGACATCTTCCTTGGCACTCGTGTCAAACTTCACACTTCGCAAGGTCTTCCCTTGCTCGCGCGTCGGGCTGGTATGAACAACACCTCTAAGATAGCTTACCCAGACCAGCAGTAAAGAGGCCGCCGTTGTAGCCGTTACCATAAAAGTAAGTGGTACCCAGCATTTCGTTGAGTGTTGTTGCGTCATAGGCTCGGGCTCGGCTGACAACACCTGGAGTGGTGATGCCAACCACCAGATCAAGTACTCCGTCGCCATTGACATCACCTACCGCGACGCGTGCCGGACCAGAAGTGCTGCCAGCCACTGTCAGGCTACTGATGACCGTTCCCGTACTGGCATTGAAGATGCGTACATGACCATTTGCATTCGTCGCAGCACCAGTAATGATCTCAGCCTTGGCATCACCAGCAAGGTTGCCTGTCGCCAGGAATACGCCACCCGCAACATTGGAACTGTACGCAGAGAAGGAACGAACCAGCCCGGCTGTTACTGTCGCGGCGTTGGCGTTGTAGATACGTACCACAGGTGAACCAGCAGCCGGAGCAGTGATAATTTCGGAACGGCCATCGCCGACGACATCACCTACTGCAACCCGTACACCGCCAAAAGTTGAACCTGTGTAAGGGCTGAATCCCCCAATCCATGTGGTAAAGGGGATACCGGTTGACGCATTGTAAGTCTTTACCCACGATCCTCCAGGGTTTGAATCAGCACTCACGACGATATCCGCACGTCCATCACCATTAACATCGCCAGCTGCAACCTGGATTCCACCAACATAGTTAGTGCCAAACGGATAGAACCCTGCACCCAGCTTCCCGGTCATCTGCTGGCCAGTGATGCCATCAAACACCAGAACAGGAAGTGCCAGCTTCGGTGTAGCGCGTGGCGATGGTGTACTGGAGACAATCACGCCACCTCCCGTATTGGGACCAGGCGCTGTGATGATATCCGGTACCCCATCAGCATTCACGTCTCCCATGGCCACGCGTATTCCACCGAAAAACCCAGCATAGGGTGTGATCGTAAATACCGTTGCACCCGTTTCTCCAGCGAGCACCTTCAATTCGCCGCCTGTCTCCTGCCCCATGATGATGCGGCGATTCGGGTTCGTCACCGGTTTGGGATTACCCACCGTGATGGTGACAGTAGCCACGTTGCTGAGAGAAGCACTATCAGAAGCCTGGTACGTGAAGCTGTCAATGCCATTGAAATTCTGTTGTGGCGTGTAGGTGAAACTTCCATTGAAGTTCAGCACCAGTGTGCCGTTACTCGTTCCGGAGACAAGCGTAGCCACCAGTGGATTGTTTTCAGGGTCAGTGTCATTACTGAGAACGCCAGGGCTGCTGATGTTCAGAATGCTGTTGGCAGCCACGCTGTAACTATCATTCACTGCCACTGGTGGATTATTCATGGCAAAGATAGTCAGGCTCACTGTTGCCGGATCACTATCGTACAAGCCATCATTCGCGACATAAGTGAAGCTATCGGGACCAGTGTAGCCGTTCGGTGCCTGATAGGCAAAACTGCCATCGACTTTCAGTGAAACGGTTCCACGTAACGGTGGTGTGATGAGACGGGCTGTCAGTGGGTTCGAATTCGGTGAGGAATCGTTCACCAGCACACCACTGGCAGATGGCACCATGAGCAACGGATTAAAGCTGACATAGGCATCTGCATTGGCAACCGGTGCAGAATTCACAGTGAACGTCACTGTCGCAGTGTTGCCTGTATATAAACCATCGGAAATGCGATACGTGAAAGAGTCAGTTCCGATGAAGTTGGTATTGGGCGTGTACTTGATGTAACCGTTCGTGCCAAAGTTGAGTGTACCATTGCTCACACTGGTAACAAGTTCAGCACTGAGCACATCTGGGAATGCAGGAATATCGGCATCGGTATCGTTAGCGAGAATGCCAGGCGCGAAGAGTTCCAGTGTTGAGTTTTGGCGGAGTGTATAGAAATCCGGGTTGGCAACAGGTAGGCGATCCACTCGAATGCTGATCGTGGCTGTCGCACTGTTTTCCCAACCATCATTCACCCGATAGGTAAACGTGTCTAAGCCACCGAAGCCAGCATTGGGCGTATAGGTGAACGCACCACTCGTGGGGTTGAGGGACACCGTGCCGTTTGCAGGCAAGTTGACAATGCTTGCAGTCAGTGGATCAAGATCAGGATCGCTGGCCAGGCTCAGCAAGTTGCCCGATACAGCTGTGTTTGCTTTGGTCAGCAGACTACTGTTCTGCACAATCGGAAGCCTGTTAATCTTGAAAGTCACCGAGGCAGGAACGCTGTTCAACTGGCCATCGCTTGCAACATACTGGAACGAATCGAACCCTGAGGCATTGGCATTTGCTGTGTAGGTCAGTGAACCATCTGCCCGCAAATTGACCGTACCCTGGGTGACGTTGGTAGTACGGATTGCAGTCAAGTTACTCGAGGGACCATCGGGATCATAGTCATTAGCCAGCACTCCATTGACACCAAGATTAAAGGAAACTCCCGGTCGAGCAATGTATGGACCATCATTCTGTGCTACCGGGGCAACATTGGTTGCTGCGATGCTGATCGTGACCACCGTGGGTGCGCTGGACAATGCAAAGTCTTTAGCCACGTAGGTAAATGTGACCGATCCCGAAAATAGCGGGGTTGGAGTATAGATGAATGAACCATTCGGATTGAGCGTCAGCGATCCATTGCTGGGAGCCGTTACCAGTTGAGCAGTAAGGGGATCCTTTTCTGCATCGGTATCATTAGCCAGCACCCCGAGGTTGACGGGTACATTCAGTGTGGTGCCCTGGTTCATGGAAAAGGATTCAGCTACCGCGACTGGCGCCAGGTTTCTTACTGACTTGAACAGGTTGAGCCGACCGTTGGAAGCGACTTTCCCGTTCAATGCAGCAATCGGATCTACAGTAGCATAGAGTCGTCGAGTAATGTCCGTATAGGTGAATTGACCGTAGGTATCCCAGACAAGAGCTGCAGCACCCGCGACAAGCGGTGTCGCCATGGAGGTGCCACTCTTGTAGCCGTAGCCACCACCGGGTACCGTGCTGAGGATGTTCGAGCCAGGCGCTCCGATATCCACCGATGTTGCACCGTAACAGGAAAAGCTCGAAAGCTGATCGCGGTTGGTGGTTGATGCAACTGAAACGACGTTATCCTGTGGGTAGCTGGCAGGGTAGAATGGCGAGACATCATTATTGCTGGCTGCGTTGCCTGCAGCAGCGACAAAAAGATGACCTTGCGTACGTGCAGTATTTAATGCTGTGTTGAAGCTGGAGCTGAACCCACCTCCACCCCAACTATTACTGGAAATCTTGGCCCCTTTCATCACAGCATAATTGAGGCAACTGAGGGCGTTTCCAGTCGATCCGCTTCCACTGGCATCGAGAAACTTCAGCGGCATGATCTTGATGCGCCAGTTGGCACCAGCCACGCCGGCGCCATTATTCCCAAAACCACCGATGGTACCCGCACAGTGAGTGCCGTGGCTGTTGTCATCCATCGGGTTGTTGTCGTTGTTGGCAAAGTCCCAGCCGCGCGTATCATCGATGAGTCCATTGCCATCGTTATCAATGCCGTCGCCTGCAATTTCGCCTGGGTTCGCCCAGATGTTGCCAACAAGATCAAGGTGAGTGTAATCAACCCCAGTATCAATCACGGCTATCACGAAGTTGCCTGAACCTGTATTGAGGTCCCAGGCCTCGACAGCATCAACATCTGCATCAGCCACGCCAGCCGTGCCGCTAATCGTCTGTCCCGTGTTGTTCATCGCATAAAGTTCACCGAAACGAGTGTCGTTCGGAGTCAGTTGCATCCGCATGATGTAGTTGGGTTCAACGTAAGCCACACTGGGGTTCTGTGCCAGCGTTGCCATCATCTGAGTAACGGTGAATTGGCTACCGTCAAAAGTGATCGTCCGCAGGCCAGGTACCAGAAAGTTAGCCACTTCACCGGAAACAGACAGTTGCGAGGTCGTTCGACTGGTCAGGTTGGAGAATGCATCTGCGTCAGCCACGCTGTTGAAACGCACCAGAATGCTATTGGGGTCGTAGTCACTGTTGTTGATGGGGAGGACGACAGCAGGCAGGCAGCGGTCTTCCAGTTGGATGAGTTCAGGGCGAATAAAACGGAAGAGACGACGAACTCGGTTCATGCGGATTCTCTGCAGAATGAAAGGTAAGGGTCCCAGCAAGATCCTACTATATGAGCAAGCCTTCATAGCTCTGTGAAGAGAAATTCTGAAGTTTTCTTCACCATTGCAGTTTCAGTGAGGAACCGATCCTTGGACGACTTTATTGAAGTGTACCCACAGGTCTTAAGCGAATCAGAATGTCAGGCCATCCTGCAGCAGTTCGAAATGAGTGGCCAGGCGACACGGGGCAAAGTCGGCACGGGCGTTGATACCAAACTCAAAGATAGTTACGACATCACCATTACCGGACTTCCGAATTGGCAGCCGGTACTCAACCGCTTCATGCAGGTAGTATTCGAAGGGTTGAAGCAATACATCCGCAAGTATCGCTTTGCCATGATTGGTCCGCTCGCGCTGCGCTACCAGGATCCCGTGACCTCTGAAATAACCCTCATCAACGACGAGAAGTTCGATCAAATCGATGACGACCTCTATACGCAGATGCTGATGCTCGCTTTCCGGGCTGGATCCATCAATATCCAAAAGTACCTGGCAAATCAGGGAGGCTATCCCCACTGGCACTCAGAGCAGTATCCACTCGATGACACTTGTGAAGCCCTGCATCGGGTATTGCTCTGGACGATCTATCTCAACCCAGTGAAGGAAGCAGGGGAAACGGAGTTCCTCTACCAGAACAGGAAGATCAAACCTGAGACAGGCAGCCTGCTGATCGCGCCCGCTGGCTTTACCCACACCCACCGAGGCAACCGCCCGATCGGCAGCGATAAATACATTGCCACCTCATGGATACTTTTTCAGCGTGCGGAAAACCTCTATCCCAGATAGAAGCTGGCCAGCGATGCTTGGATGCGGTATCTTGTGGTCAATCTCTGAACAGTATCATCATTCCTAGAGTATCCACCATGAAGCGTCACTTTACCTGGCTGATCGTTCTCACTCTCGGCATCTCTCTTGCCGGCTGGTACGCCCACAGCCAGGCTGCACCTACTCACACCGGAGCCCCCATGATCGGTCATATGGTTTTCTTCACCCTGAAGGAAAGTACCCCCTCTGCTCGTCAAAAGCTCGTCAATGCTTGCAAGAAGTACCTTGATAAGCATGATGGAATCGTTTACTTCTCTGCAGGTGTACTAGCAGATGAGTTCAAACGCGATGTCAACGATCGCGAGTGGGATGTGGCCCTGCATTTGGTCTTCAAGGACAAAGCAGCCCACGACAAGTACCAGGATCACCCACGTCATCTCGATTTTATCAACGAGAACAAAGAGACGTGGAAGAAAGTGCGTGTCTTTGATTCCAATATCGAGTAGTGCATGAAATCTCACACCCACTACCTGACGATCAATCTTCCCACCAAGATGGGCTTTCTCAACATCACCAAAGATGTCGAGAAAGCCCTGCAGACCAGTGGTGTGCGCGAAGGCTTGGTACTAGTGAACAGTATGCATATCACCAGCAGCGTCTTCATCAACGATGATGAACGGGGCCTGCATCACGATTTCGGCGAGTGGCTCGAAGAGTTAGCCCCCTTCAACCCTGATCCCGATCACTACTTCCATAACCGTACGGGGGAAGACAATGCGGACGCCCACCTCAAGCGGCAGATCATGGGCCGCGAAGTCGTCGTTGCTATCACCCAGGGTAAGCTAGACTTTGGTCCCTGGGAACAGATGTTCTACGGCGAATTTGATGGTCATCGCAACAAGCGGGTGTTGATCAAGATCATCGGAGAGTAGACTGCTTTCTTCCTGACATTGCATGGAATGGGAGAACATAACTTGCCTGTTTTCTCTATTTATGGCTATGATGGAGGCGGCTTAGGAAGATCTCCATGAAAATGACCCTGCGCATCGTACTGACGTTTTCACTCACAGCACTGCTTGCCTGTTGTTTAGTGGCGCAGCAACAACCGCCTGCGAAGACGAGTCCTCCTGCGCAACCACCTGCCAAGACTGCACCTCCTGATAAAACCGCACCGACAAAGAGTACACCTCCGAAAACAACCACGGACAAGTCAGCTCCCGGCAAAACCACATCACCATCGAAAACAACAGGGCCTGCAGTTGAGAACCTGGTCGCATTTACTTTCGATGGCGTACGCATTGAAGGCGACTACTATCCCGTGTCTGAGAACAAAGGGAAGACTGCACCTTGCATCATTCTTGTACATGCTGTCGGACTAAAGCATCTGAATGCCAGCCGGGCTGATTGGGGCAAACTGCCTGAGAAACTTCAGCAGATGGGCTATGCCGTTGCTGCCATCGATATGCGAGGTTACGGAAAAAGCAAAATCGTTGAGTTGGCGTTCTGGAATACGCACCGGGCGAAAACCCGTAATCGTGAGATCATGGAAGCCAAGGATCACTCCAGTTCCCTTGAAATGCTGGAGATGCTCTATGATCTGACCGCAGTGAAGATCTGGCTCAATACCAAGAACAATTCGAAGGAATGCAATTCCAAAGCAGTGGGTGTCATCGGTCTGGAACAAGGCGGGCTGATCGCCCTGGCGTGGGCAGCCAACGAACATATGGACCCCTTACGCACTAAGCAGCGGCAGGGCATGAATACCACTCAGGGCAATCCCGGCTTCGGCAACCCTGGCGTGGGCAACCCCGGGTTCAATAATCCAAACTTCAACAACCCTCTCAATCCTGGTTTGACGGGCACCGGAACAGGCAATCAAGCCGGCAGTAACCTGGCACGCTTTGAAGGGGAGGACATCGTTTGTGTGATACCGATTTCGACCACGAACCGTCTCAATGATGTACTCAGTATGGGATTACTTGAACGCTGGATCACCTTCACTCGCGATCGGCAAGTCGCACTCATGGCCATTTACGGAGCACAGGATAAAGATGCCAATGCGTTCTGGAGCAAGGCTGGACTGTGGGTAAGACCTGCAGGAGACAAGTTCCGCTACAAGAACAACGGCACCAAACCAGTGAAGAACACCAGCCTGGCTGGGGCCAAACTCCTCAGCAACGATGCACTCGATGTCCCCAAGATTCTCGAAGAGTATCTGGGTGAGACCCTGAAGAGAGCAGCAGAGAGCCGACTGTGGAGCGAACAAACCGGCCAGGATCGCCCAACCGTGATTGAAATACAAAGGCTACTGCGTTAGCGGAAGCACTGCGACTGACAGTTCTGTCCGTCTCCAGTCCATGTTATCGAGAGAGATATCCGACAGGCTACAGACGGGATTCCAGTTCTGCCATCCCTGTCCAAGGCAGTTCGCACATCTGATTCACACAGTGATAGACTGTCGGCTGACTATCAATGCTGCCTCGATTTTTCAGCAGCGGCACAACGAGCGAAGGTCCCGCGACAAGCTTGCGGGGTCGATGCTGGCGATGGACTAGAGCCAGCACTTCTGATCGACGATCTTCCGCGAAAACTGCATATTCATCAATCGGCCCCAGGTAATCATCCAGCGCGACCAGCATCTGACCGTAGGCCATTGGATGCTGTTCCATGCCGCTCGCAAAGTGCTGAAGTGCCTTTTCAGCATAATCAGCATAGCGACGATCTCCAGTTAGCCGACTGAGTTTCAGCAAAGCAGTGATTGCCATCGAGTTGCCGCTTGGGGTGGCATTGTCGTTGGCCTGCTTCTCACGCAGGATCAACTTCTCGTGATCGTGCCCCACGAAGAAGAATCCTGCTGAACTCTCATCCCAGAACTGGCTGATCATGATCTCTGTCAGTTCAGTCGCTGCAGTGAGCCAGCGCTGTTCCCAACCGGCTTCCGTCAGATGCAGCAGGCCATCAATCAAGAAGGCATAGTCTTCGAGGTAGGCATTGAGTTTGGCTGAACCCGCTTCGAGCGTAGTGCGATACAGTTTGCCATCGGGCTGACGCATGTACGTCAGGATAAAATCTGCTGCTGCCTGTGCACGCTGCAGATACTCCTGCTTGCCTGTCACCTGGGCAGCCTGTGCATAGGCTGCAATCATCAGCCCATTCCAGGCTGTCAGAATCTTTTCATCCCGCCCTGGTTTGACACGTTTCTCTCGGACTTTCAGCAACTGCTCTCGAATACTGTTCAGTCTCTGCAGAAATGCTGCCTCATCGATTTGACGAAGTGCTGTTTCCTGAGCATCGCTCTTGGGGCGTGTCAGAATCGTGTGCCCTTCCCAGTTGCCTGCTTCGGAGATGTCCAAAACGCTTGCAGCGAATTCAGCATCATCTGCGTTCATGATCTGCTGCACTTCGCCAAGCGACCAGACGAAGAACTTCCCTTCGACGCCTTCGCTGTCAGCATCGGTGGTACTGTAGAAACCACCAACGTGACTGGTCATCTCGGTGGTAACCCATTGTAACGTCTCCTCAGCAATGCGCAGGAAAAACGAATGCTTGGTTGCCTGGTACGCCTCGAGGTACACGGGTACAAGCAGTGCGTTATCGTAGAGCATCTTCTCAAAGTGAGGGGCCAGCCAACGTTCATCGGTGCTGTAGCGGTGGAAGCCTCCCGCGAGTTGATCGTAGATGCCACCTCGGGCCATTTGATCCAGAGTATGGGTCACCATCTGGAGTGCATCGACATCCTGATAGCGATGGTAGAGCCGCAGCAGAAGACGCAGATCGAGCGGATGGGGGAACTTGGGAGCCCGACCGAACCCGCCATGACGCAGGTCATATGCTCGGCTCAACTGCTTGCCTGCATTCTGGAGAAGTGATTCATCCAGTGAACCACTCCCGGGGCTGGCATCAGCATGCTGGGCCAGAGCAGCAGTGATGTTGGCAGCTTGTTCTTTCACCATCGTTTGCTTGTTCTGCCATGCGTTGGATATGGCTTCCAGTACCTGGCGGAAACTGGGCATGCCATGCCGTTGTTCCGGCGGGAAGTAGGTGCCTGCGTAGAAAGGCTGCAGGTCTGGCGTGAGGAAGACCGACATGGGCCAGCCGCCATGACCGGTGAGAGCCTGCACCGCGCTCATGTAAATATTGTCAATGTCAGGCCGCTCTTCGCGATCGACTTTGATATTGATGAAGTGACTGTTGAGATAAGCTGCAATCTCCGGATCGACAAAGCTCTCATGCTCCATCACGTGGCACCAGTGACAGGCGGAGTAGCCGATGCTGAGGAAGATCGGCTTGCCTTCCGTCTTCGCCTGTCGAAGTGCTGCTGGCCCCCACGGGTACCATTCCACGGGATTGCTGGCATGCTGGCGCAGATAAAGGCTGGTTTCGTTGGCGAGGTGATTCATGGTGATTCACAGAATGGGTTATGGATTATCCTAGGAGAATGTTATTCTCACGTAGTTGTCTGCCATACATCCACAGATCATGTCGGGCAGACTTTTCTGTAGATACCATGATCACTCAACTGTGAACCAAGATGAACTGTTACTACGCCACTCTGTTTTGTCTGTTCGTTGCAATGTCAATCATGGCAGATGAACCAGCCAGGAAGCCCAATGTGATCCTCATTGTGGGGGATGACATGGGTTATGCCGATATCGGCATACATGGCTGCAAGGACATACCCACGCCTCATCTGGATACACTCGCTAAGTCGGGGGTGCGGTTCACCAACGGCTACGTCACCGGGCCGTACTGCTCGCCTACCCGGGCAGCACTTCTTACTGGTCGATATCAACAGCGATTTGGCCATGAGTTCAATCCGAGTGGACCAAACAACGGACTATCCCTGAAGGAAACGACCCTGGCTGATCGCTTCAGGACAGCAGGCTACGTCACTGGTATGGTGGGTAAGTGGCACCTGGGAGGCGCAGCACCATACCACCCAATGAAGAGGGGGTTCGATTCCTTTTTCGGGTTCCTCGGCGGTGCGCACGATTACTTCAACCCCAACGGCATCCTTCGAGGCACCGATGTCGTAGGCAACAGAGAATATCTGACAGATGTCTTCGGCAAAGAAGCATGCCAATTTATTGACAAACATCAGTCCAAGCCATTCTTTCTCTATCTGACTTTCAATGCAGTGCATACCCCCATGCAGGCAGACGATGCTCGACTCAAGAAGTTTGACAGTATAAGCGACAAGAAGCGTCGAACCTATGCAGCCATGATGCTGGCCATGGATGATGCAGTGGGAAAGGTGATCGCAACACTGCAGGAAAAGAAACTGATTGAGCATACGGTGATTGCTTTCATCAGTGATAACGGCGGCCCGGTCATGAACGGAACCTCGATCAACGGCTCCAACAATGCACCTCTCCGAGGTTCCAAGCGAACCACGCTCGAAGGAGGCATCCGTGTGCCGTATTTACTCGCCTGGCCCGGGCATATACCTGCGAATACTGTCGATTCTCGGCCGGTTATTCAAATCGATCTGTACCCGACACTTCTGGTCACTGCTGGCGTTACCATTCCTGCCGATACCAGGCTCGATGGCGTGAACCTGCTGCCTTATTTAGTGGGAAGCAGCAGGAAGACCGAACCTCCTCACCAGGCACTCTACTGGCGGTTCGGACAACAGATGGCTGTTCGCCAGGGAGATTGGAAACTGGTGAAGTACGATCTGGCTACAGAAGGCGGCAAGGGAACTTCTGCGGCCAAACTGTATCATTTGGCAGAAGACATCGGCGAAACAACTGATGTATCGGACAAACATCCTGATAAAGTGAAGGACTTGCAAGCAGAATGGGATCGCTGGAATCTCGGAAACGTCAAGCCACTATGGACAGATGCTAGAGCAGCAGGGAAAAGTAACTAACACTTCGCACAACTCACACAGGATGCCTCAATTGCATTCGCCAGCGTTTTGATGCGCTGGATCATACTGGCTAACCCATTGCGACGGGTAAGAGCCAGGTTCTGGTGAAGCCCCAGCTTTTCGAGGAACCCTTCGATATCGAATGCCAGGATGGCTGCGGACTTCTGCCCGGTGAAAAGGCGTTGCAGGATGGCAATCAGACCTCGCACGATGTCCGCATTGGAATCAGCCAGGAAATCCAGGGTATCCAGCGAGTGTGGTCGCTTGCGGGCGGAAAGGTAGACCGTGCTTTGGCAGCCATGCACGCGATTGGATTCAGTTCGTTCCGCTTCGGGAAACGCTGGCAGCTTGTTCCCCAGGTCGATGATGTACTGGTAGCGATCGGCCCAATCATCCAGGAACGAAAACTCATCGAGTAGTTCTTCCGCGACAGATTCGGGCGAGGGGCCATACGCCTCGGGGTACGTTAATTCTGCTTCTGCTGACAGCGGCAAAGTCATCGGCTTGCTGCCCCGTTCCCGACGAAGGGCTTGCAAACTCTCCACCAGTGCATCAATATCGCTGGCTCGGTTATAGACGCCAAGCGAAGCGCGAATAGTGGCATTGATGCCGAAGCGATCCATGAGTGGCTGGCAGCAGTGATGGCCGGTACGAACCGCGATGCCATCCACATCCAGGCGCAAGCCAGCATCGTAGGCAGCAACGTCAGGCTTCTCGAGAATGAAGGAGACTGCTCCACTTTTTTTCGCTGCGGTGCCGATGACGCGGAGGCCGGGAACATCCTGCAGTCGGCGTTCCAGGTACTTCAGCAGCGTCTCTTCATGCAAGGCTATGCGATTGAGACCCAAGCCTGTGACGTAATCAATGGCAACTCCCAAACCAATGGCTTCAGCAATCGGTGGGGTGCCCGCTTCGAACTTGTTTGGCAGGTCTGCGTAAGTGGTCTTGGCGAAGGTCACGCGTTTGATCATATCGCCACCACCCTGATAAGGTGGCATCTTCTCGAGCCAGATACGTTTGCCGTAGAGTACGCCAATACCAGTCGGGCCATAGAGCTTGTGGCCGGAGAAGGCATAGAAATCAACATCCAGGCTGGGAATATCGGTGATGTGGTGGGCAATCCACTGGGCGCCATCGACCACCATCACGGCACCCGCATCCTGAGCCAGCTTCGTCATCCATTTAATGTCATTGATGGTGCCTATGGCATTCGAGAGATGGGTGACCGCAACGATCTTCGTTTTCGCTGACAACTGCTTTTGGTACTCATCAAGCAGCAGTTCACCAGCATCATTGATGGGAATGACCTTGAGCTTCGCCCCGAAATGTTCGCAGGCCAACTGCCAGGGAACGATGTTGGAGTGATGCTCCAAAGTTGAGATCAGTACTTCGTCGCCAGGTTTCAGCAGCAGTCGTCCCAGGCTGCTTGCGACGAGGTTAATGCCATCGGTGGTGCCACGCGTGAAGATTATCACGTGAACATCGCTTACATTCAGGAAGGCTGCCGTTCTGGCCCGGGCCTGTTCATAAGCATTGGTCGCTTCGATGCTAAGCTGGTAGTTGCCTCGATGGATGTTAGCATTCTGTGTTTCGTAGAACCTGCTGATGGCGTCGATCACCACGCGAGGCTTCTGGGTAGTTGCTCCACTGTCCAGGTAGATGAGTTCTTTGCCTCGAGCAGGCTGTTCAAAGATAGGAAAGTCTGCACGCACATCGAGGGCCGAGGCGGCAGGTTTGAAATCAGACTTAAGCAGTGTAGCAGCCATGTGGCTCATCTTACACCAGTGTAGGGGAGTTCAAGAAGCGGCTTTCCAGAGTTTCTCGCAAAGTGGGTACCTCTACCCGGCTGATAAGATCGTTAGCAAAGGCATACGTTAACATCGCCTGAGCCTGATCTGCCGGGATGCCTCGCGAACGAAGGTAGAACATCATCTCCGCATCGAGTTGGCCGACAGTAGCTCCGTGGGTGCATTTTACATCATCAGCAAAGATTTCGAGCTGGGGCTTGGTGTCGATAGTGGCATCGGGGGAAAGCAACAGCGTCTGGTTGGTCTGCTTGGCATCGGTCTTCTGAGCATCTTGACGAACGAAGATTTTGCCATTGAACACACCCTTGCCTTTACCCGAGATAATACCTTTGTAAATCTCATGGCTGTTGCAATGGGGCTTGGCGTGATCAATGTTGGTGTGGTTATCGATCAGGCGAGTGCCATCGGCAGTGTAGAGGCCGTTGAGTGTGGCTTCGCAGTTCTCAGCGCCGAGATGGGCATAAAGATCATTCCGCACCAGGCTGCCACCGAGCGTGAAGGCATGGCTGCGGAAGTTGCTGCCTCGCTGCTGGGTGATGTGCTGGGTGGCGAAGTGATAGGAACTGGTGCTGACATCGCAGAAGCGATAGTGATCAAGTTTGGCTTCTTCTGACAGCACGAATTCGCTGATGCTGCTGCTGAAGTCGGGAGTGGTACCCAGTGTGCTACAGGTTTCGACGATAGTCGCCTGACTGTGACGTTCCGCGATGACGAGCAGACGAGGGAATGACATGGTGCCGGTGCCTGACTCAATCCACGAGAGGTGAATGGGCTGCTCGACCACGCATTCCTTGCTGAGGTGAATGACTACTGCATCCTGCATGAAAGCAGCGTTCAGCGTTGCAAACACAGAAGCATCGGCAGTGTTCGCCTGTCGGCCAAGATGGGCTTCCACTTTTTCTGACATGTTCTTGAACGCATCATGCAGGCGGGCGATGGTACATCCACTGGGGAGGTCGCTCAACTGCGAGAGGCTTGGTTGCACAATACCATCAACGCAGACGATGCGGATAGCTCCGGCCAACGCAACTGGCAACTGGCTGGCAACAAGGTTGCTGGTACCGGGCAGCTTGAACTGGTGGCTATAGAACCCGGCAAGTGGTGTGAATCGCCATTCTTCATCACGTGTGGTGGGAAAGCCTATTGCATTGAAGCGAGCGATGGCAGAGCTGCGCAGGCGACGGAGCAGCGGGGTATCGCTGCTGGCAACCTGCTTTTCGAGTTGCTCGAAGTGGGCGAGCAGCTGGCTCTTCATCGAGACTTGTTCCGGGCTGGGGGCTAGCGTTTTCATGGGATGAATCAATCTTGAAGGTAATGTGTACTAGTTAGCAACCAGTTGTTTCTTGAGTTCAGCCTTGATGCCGTCGTAGCCTTTGCTTTCGAGTTCGTAGGCGAGCTCTTTGCCACCCGACTTCACGATTCTGCCATCGACCAGAACATGAACATAATCAGGTACAATGTAGTTCAACAGTCGCTGATAGTGCGTGATGACGACAAAGCTGCGATCCGGGCTGCGCAGAGCGTTGACCCCTTCAGAAACGATCTTGAGAGCATCGATGTCGAGGCCGGAATCGGTTTCATCGAGGATGGCCAGCTTGGGATCAAGGACCGCGAGCTGAAAGATTTCATTGCGTTTCTTCTCACCACCCGAGAAGCCTTCGTTGACGGGACGTTTGAGGAGTTCCTCGCTCATGTGAATGAGTTTGAGCTTCTCGCGGACTAGCTTCATGAACTGGGCTGCATCGAGTTCGGGCAAGCCCAGGTACTTCCGCTTGGCATTCACTGCAGCCCGCAGGAAGTAGGTGTTGCCTACCCCGGGTATTTCGACCGGGTACTGGAAGGCGAGGAAGAGCCCTTCGCAGGCCCGCTCTTCGGGATCGAGTTCGAGAAGGTCTTTGTCATTAAAGGTGACTGCACCTTCAGTGACCTCGAAGGCATCACGGCCTGCAAGTACACCAGCCAGGGTGCTCTTGCCGGAACCGTTCGGCCCCATGATGGCATGCACTTCGCCGGGACGCACGTCGAGGCTGAGGCCTTTGAGGATTTCCTTGTCTTCAACACGGGCATGGAGGTTATCGATGGTGAGCATGGTTCTCGT
>CAYPJB010000046.1:0-16222 GCA_964410845.1 uncultured Bacteroidales bacterium
CGTCGGTCCGAAGTTCTACTTCCTCAAGAACGAAGCGGCGATGCTGGAGATTGCGCTCATCCAATATACGATGAGCATGCTCAGCAAGGCAGGCTTCATCCCTATCGTCACCCCTGACATGGCCAAGGTCGATGTCCTCGAAGGCATCGGTTTCATCCCCCGTGGCCCCGAAACCCAGATCTACTCTGTCGAGAACACGGACCTGTGCCTGGTTGCTACGGCTGAGATCACACTGGGCGGCTTGCACATGAACCAGATTCTCGACGAAGCCAGGTTCCCCCTCAAGTATGTGGGGCTCTCCCACTGCTTCCGCACAGAAGCAGGAGCTCCCGGCCGCGATACCCGAGGCCTGTACCGCGTTCATCAATTCACCAAAGTGGAAATGTTCGCCTACAGTACCCCTGAGCAATCGGAAGCGGTACACCTCGAGATTCTGAAGATGGAAGAAGCCATCTTCCAGGGGCTGGGTATTCCTTATCAGGTGATCGACACCTGTACGGGCGACCTGGGTGGACCAGCCTATCGCAAGTACGATATCGAAGCCTGGATGCCTTGCCGAGGCACTGCCCGCGAGTACGGCGAAGTGACGAGCACCAGCAACTGCACCGAGTTCCAGTCCCGTCGGCTCAACATTCGCAGCAAAGCTGCTGGCGCTAAGGGGACACGATACGCCCACACTCTCAACGGTACTGCCGTGGCAGTAACCCGTGCCATCATTGCCATTCTGGAAAATTATCAGCAGGCGGATGGCAGCGTGATCATTCCAGAAGTGTTACGGCCATTCGTGGGTAAGGATCGGATTGTCGCAAAAGGGTGATGGTTACGGTTGAAGTTCAACAAGTATCAACTGATCTCCCTGCGCATCCAGCATCGAGTGTTCTCGCATAACTCGCTGGCTCAACGAACTCGGCCAACACCGACGTTCGTCTTCCGTCAGTACACACCAGATATTAATTGACATGGGGAGTAACCCCCAATTCCGCAGCCGTTGGACACTCCGACCATAGTTAAACAACAAACACTCATCCTTCACCCGTGCCAGGTAAAGCGTTGCATCGGCGGGCACAAACTGTCGCATGATCGTTGCTTGGGCTTCCAAACTCGGTCGCTCTCGGAAGCGTGCTGGTATGAGCACTTCCACATGGATGATCTTGATAGCTGACCAAATTAGCATGGCCACCATCAGCCATCGGAATGGATGCTGCTTGAGCCACTCTGGAAAAACATCATTCTGCCACATTCTCTTCAACGTAAAGACACCCAGTAGTGTCCATGCGGGGACGAGGGAGAAACTCTGCCTGATGTTGTGATCGGGGAAAACTGTCATCATCAGCGTGCCCGCCACCGCCCAGCAGAGAAGCGACTTCTCGATGAGTGTCAGCGACGTAAATATCCGCTTCCGCCAACCCAGAAGAACGATGATTGACCAGGGGGCAGCGATTCCAATGATTTTGAAAGGATGCAACAATGTTTCCAGCAACAGTTGCTGGCTGGCGTTCTTGCTGTGGAGCACCCTGGGTGCTCCTTCTTTCCAGAGCATGTTGCTGACGTTCGTCCAGCCCAGATCGTTGACCACGAGCCCAAGCCAGCACCAAACGATAGCCATGCCGATGAAGGCAGCCAGCAGGTGATGCCAATGGAATAATCGCCAGAGTTGTCGTTGCCAGAGAAGTAATGGCACAGCCATCACGTAGAAGAAGAGAAACCCTGTCCATTTGGTCAGCACGCCACCTGCGACGCAGAGCAATGTCGCTATCCACCAGCCAAGAGGAGATTCACTTGCCTGCAAGCCTTCCAGCACTCGCAAGAAGCATGCCCAAGCCCCCAGTACAAACATCACGAGCAGCGTATCAATCTCCGAACTCGATGCCTTCTCCAGCCACATGCCTGAACAAGGCAGAGCCAACGCAGCCAGCAATGGTAGCCAAGTGGACTGCGAGAAGCGTCTCAGGATGAAGAACACAATCAACAGGCAGCCTACCCCTGCAAGTGCCGCAGGCAACCGGGCAGACCATGTTGTAACTTCACCAAACAGGTACCCGGTACTGGCGATTGCCCAGTAGAAAAGCGGTGGTTTGGTGAGGATCGGTTCGCCGTAGAGCTTCGGGACAACCCAGTCACCGGTTCGGTACATTTCCTTGCCGATGATGGCACGCAAGCCTTCGGTACGGTAGAGGTCCCCTTGATGGATGCCATATAGAAAAAGCAACATCCCCCAGAACAACAGCAGTACACATTGGATCGCAGGATGTGTCCAAACGGAGGTAACTGCCTGCGACACATGCCGGGACGACACGAACCTGTCACTTTGTATCTCGAAAGAAATCGACATGGCATCCTTGCTCAGGTACGATGGTTCTCGATGCTACAGTAATGTGCCCTTTTTGCGAAGAGCGATCTACCATGCTGACACTCGAAGGTTGTCGATCTCGACGAAAGCGACTCTGGCAAACGTTGCCACAGAAACCCGATGCCATTCTCATCGCTGATCCCCAGCATCTCTACTACTTCGCTGGTTATGCCCAATCACCGTTTGTATTCCGTAGCAACGATGCGGGAGCCATGCTGTTGCTGACACCTGATAATTGCATTCTCATCGCTGATAGCATGCTGAAGATATTCTGCGATGTGGCATTTGTCGATGAGGTAGTAGCACCCACGTGGTACGATGGCAAACATTCTGCCCCGCATCGCGAAGCACTGCTCCTTAAGAATGTGCTGGAACGAGCAAAGAAGCTGAATGTCAGGCGGATCGGTTTGGAGTACGCTCAGGTGCCTGCTGGTGTGGTCCAGGGATTGTCTGGGCTGGAGTTCATCAACATCGATCCGGTACTGCCAGGCCTCAAACGTCAAAAAGATCCAGATGAAATTGAAGCTCTCAAAGTCTCCATGCGGGCTGGTGAAGCAGGCATGGAGGCCGGGTTGAAACAGATCAAACCTGGAATGAGTGAACTCGACATCTATTTCCTCGTGCAGAACGCAGCGATGCAAGCCAGCCATGGGCAGGCTGTCGTTTATGGCGACTTCGTCACAGGCCCTCGAACGGAACAAGTGGGGGGAATGCCTTCAGACCGTGTAGTACAACCAGGCGACCTGGTACTGCTCGACTTCTCCACCATTATCGGCCAGTACCGTGCTGACTTCGCCAATACCCACGTTTGTGCAGGCAAACCTACACCCAGACAGAGAGATATGTACTTAGCGTGTATGGAGGCCATCGAAGCAGGTGAGAAAAAATTGAAAGCAAGAGTATTGGCAAAAGATGTGGACCGTACCGTCAGGCAGGTCTTCGAGAGCAAGCACCTGGGCGAGTTCTTCACCCATCACGTTGGCCATGGTATTGGGCTAGGCCACCCGGAACCCCCCTTTCTGGTACCGGAAAGTAGTGACACCTTACTGGCAGGCGATGTGCTGACACTGGAACCCGGGCTTTACATGAAAGGCACTGGCGGGATGCGTTTTGAACGCAACTACCTGATCACCGAAACAGGTTATGAATTGCTCTCCAAACATCGTTTAACACTGGAGGCACAGGGGTGACCGAACCCGCTCCCTTTCGATGGCAACCACTCATCGCGTTTGTGCTTCCGTTCTTTCTCTTTGTGATGCTCACATCGCTGGAAGGTATGGAATTGCTCAAGCCGTGGTATCCGATCCTGTACTCTGCCAAGGTATTCCTCATTGCTGGATCACTCTGGTGGGGAAGACGCTATTATCCAGGCTGGAACTGGCATGGCATCGGGTTGGGGCTTGTCGTTGGATTGTTGGGAGGTGTGGTGTGGATCGTTCTCTGCACCTGGAGTCTGGAACAGCTATTGCTTCCCAGTGTTGCATCCAGTCTTGCGGAATGGCTTAACATGCCGACCATAGTCGAATGGCTCAAACCAGGCACGAGAGGAAGCTACAACCCCTTCGAGGCTCTGTCTCCTTCAACGGCTTGGGGCTTTGTTATTGTCCGCCTGATCGGAATGGTGATCCTCGTTCCACTTCTGGAAGAATTCTTCTGGCGAGGATTTCTCAATCGTATCGTTCAAGCAGAAGAGTGGGAACACGTCCCCTGGGGCCAATTCAGTAGACTCAGTTTCATTGTGGTCACCATTGCTTTCATCGCAGTACACACTGAATGGACTGCAGCATTCGTTTGGATCATCCTGATCAATGCACTTTACTGGAAAACGAAAAGCATTTGGGCCTGCATCATCGCTCATGCAGCGAGTAATGCGGTGCTGGCATACTACATACTAGCTCATCAACAATGGCAGCTATGGTAACGGATTCAACAGACTAACTATCCTCTCATCAGCAGTCCGGTACGATCTCATCAGAATTCTGTATAAACCCACGCTTCCATGGGTACAGAATGGTATTAGGACAACTGATACTCATGAGACACGATATTGTAACCAGTATGCCCTCGATACAGACAGCAACCCTGCCTGAGGAGAATCGTGCGCTTCTGGAACAATATCTTGCTGAACCTCAAGAGGCACTCCTTTCTGAACTGATCCAACGCCTGGCACCGATGGTCTATGGCGTGTGCCATCGACAGTTAGGTATCGGAGCTGATGCGGATGATGCCTTCCAGGCTACATTCCTAGTAGTGGTTAGGCGGCTCAAAGATCTTGCGACGAAGAATAACCTCGCCGGTTGGGTGCATGGCATTGCCTTCCGCGTTGCTCGCAAAGCCAGACAATTGAGCATTCAGCGTTCGAAACGTCTTCACACTTTTGCAAGCAATGCCAGGCTTGGCAACAGTCAGGATGCGAATGTGGATCTCAAAGAAGTAATTGATGCTGAGGTGGCTCGACTGCCTGCTCCCTACCGCGAGGCTGTTGCCCTTTGTGAACTGCAGGAAAAGACACTCGACGAAGCAGCGAAAGAACTCGGCTGGCCGGTTGGAACTGTCGCAGGTCGACTTTCCCGGGCACGTGCCATGCTCAAGTCACGTCTGGCCAGACATGGTTTTTCCGCTGTAGCCCTGGCTGCCTGCCTGCAAGGTGCTGCTGCCGCTGCTCCAGCGACAGCATTACTTGATCGCACCATTCAATCTGCTTGTCTGGAAGCAAAGAGCCTGGCTACGGGAGCACTGGTATCTCCGCACGTGGCAGCACTGGCTCAAAGCTATACTGCACCGTTTCTTGTAGCCAAAACTCTGATATTCTCCTTGGTCATTACAATTGGAGTCGTCCTCAGCGGCTGGTACTTAATCTCGTCCCTGATGATTTCTGCCAGAAATCTGCAGGCAGTTATTGCTGGGAACTCTCGGTTTGCTGTCGAAGCGTACCAGCGCATGCGACTCAAACAACCTCATGCCGATTTACTCTTTTCCCCATTCAGCCTTTCTACTTCGATCTGCCTGCTCGCACTGGGTACAGAGGGCAACACGGAATCGGAGATTCTGCGGACGCTGCATTTGCCTTCGCGTGAAGTTGCCCATCGAGGAATGGCTCAGCTCCAACGTGACTTACGTCATTCATTGTCACCGGGTTCGCAGCTGAAGATTACGAACGCCTTGTTTGGCGATCCAGAGATGCCTTGGCTGGAAAAATACCTGATGGAATCAGAACTGCGGTATGGGGCACCTCTGATACCTGTGAGTTACAAGAATCGCAAAGATACTGCCAACACCATAAATCGATGGGGAATGGAAAATACCGGGAATTTGATCCAGCAGATGGTTCAGGAAGGCATCGTAGATGTTCGTACTTGTATTTCCTTCATAAACGCGCTTTCGCTCGAAAGTCAGTGGCAGAGCCCCTTTCATGCCAGCCAAACGGTGCGCGGTCCCTTTTACACTGCACAGGGGAAAGTACCTGTAACGATGATGCGTGGCAGCACTGCCGATGGCCTGCACTATGCTGAAACACCATCAGCCCATGTCGTCAGCTTGCGTTTTGTGGAGGCAGGCAAGATGAGTGACATCCATATGACGTGCGTTATTCCTAAAGACATCAACGGGTTGATAGCCTTGGAGAAGCAAATCTCGGTAGAGCAGATGGAAACCTGGGCAGCAATGTCAAAGCAGAAAAGTCCATTAGTATCGATTGCCATGCCCAGGCTTAGCTTGTGCACAACCACACATTGGCGAGGGCCACTCGAAGCAATGGGGATGAAGAGTTGTTTTGTTCCACAATATGCTGAATTCACCAGAATGCTACAGGGTGGGCAACAACTTCGGCTGAATCACAAAAACCAGCGTACGAAACTCGAATGGAACGAGAATGGCTGCCGGGCTGCCTCCATAGGCTTCGACGAAATCCTTGTCAGCGAGCCTGCTCCACCGCGGCCGATCGACAATTCGTTACAGCCCATGAAAGAAGATATCATCATGGATCGTCCCTTTTTCTTTTTCATTCGTCATCATTCCACGGGGACGATCCTATTTATGGGAGCAGTGTTAACAGCCGGGAGCAACTAGATATCGGCTTTACAGCATTATTCTTCAATTACTTTCGGCTCAATGACTCGCATGGTGCGCCAAGGGCCCCATTTGAAACGAGCGAAAATGAAAACCATCAGCACAATCAGGTAGATCACTGCAAAATTCCAGGCCCAGTAGAAGCCCCAATTCAGGTGGTATGCCAGATAAACCGGCAGTGCGAGAGCAAAGAAACCACAACCCAGGTAGAGCCAGGAGATGTAGCTGGTATCGCCAGCTCCACGAAGGCTGAAAGCAAGTAGCACATTCACTCCATCAAACGCTGCGTAGGCTGCAACATACCAGAGTAACCCTGGCATCAGTATTGCCACTTCCTTCCAGATCTCAGGTTCCTTGTCGCTGGCGAACATAGGCAGTATCAGCCCCGGCGTGAGTGCGGCCAATAGTCCCATACTCGCCATGAAGATTACCGTAACAAAGATACCCACCCAGATTCCCCGCTCAGCCAGGTCTGGCCGTTCTTCCCCCAGCCTCTGGCCGACAAAGACACCTGATGCCTGCCCCAGGCCGAGCATCGGAATGAAGAAGAGCGCATTGATAACAAACACATTGCTGGTTGCCGCCAGTTCTGCTTTGCCGAACCAGCCAACCATGGTAGTGAATACCGTCCAGGCGATGAGATCGAAGGTTGATTGAAAGCCATTGGGCATGCCAAACTTGATAAGTTGCGCGAAGAGATGTTGGTTCCATCCTCGTCCTCGCACAGTATAAAACACTTCATCGTATCGATGACGAAGGAAAAGTAGCAATCCGCAAAGTGCTGAAGCGGAGCAGCCTGCAACAGTTGCCCATCCCGCTCCAGTAATTCCACCTTCAGGGAAACCGAGGTTTCCAAAAATCATGCAGTAATCTAACGCCCCATTGACCAGACAACCTACGGCATTAATCCAGATCACAGTACGGGTGTCGCCTCTTCCTGAGAAAAAACTGCAGACAGCAGCTGTCAGCGAGACAGGTAAGGCACAAAAGCAGAGACAGAAAAAGTAGTCAGATTCAAGCTCAATCAGCTTTTTGGAATGCCCGGTAAATTGCATCAGCTCCGAGGAGAATGGGGCCAAACAGAGTATGGCCAGCCCACCCAGGATGCTCCAGTAGATGGCCTGCCAGACGATAGGTCCAATCTGCTCAAACCGTTTCGCACCATAATACTGGGCAACGAATGTCGTTGCGAAACCACCGGTGTTCTGCACGAAGATAACCGGAATCCACATCAGCATCGAAGACGCCAGTGCCGCTGCAGACGCATCAGGGTCATACTGACTGAGGAACGTGCGATCGATCACAATCTGGATGGAGAAAAAAAGATTGCTCAACATCAATGGCCAGGCCAGATGGAGCAGATCGGCAAGGATAGAACGATCAGTTGGTGTCATGAGAGAACGCATGAAGGGTGACACCGAAGAGTGACAAAAAGTTCATGGCCAAAAAGCAAAGCCGCCTGAGTAACCCCAGGCGGCTTGATGTGTCTGTCAGCAAAAAATTACTCGCTGCCAACCATGCTGAGGGCTTCGCGAATCTGCTGGCGAAGCAGGTTAGCCTTGGGAGGAATGCCCAGCTTGGTAGGGCACTTGCGAAGAGCAGCCCGTTCCAGACGCTTGGCGATCTTGCGGCGCTTCATGGCTCGTGTTTCCGGACGAACGCCACCGTATCGTTTGATGCTTCCCATTTCCAGTATCTCCTCGTCAAGCACTCGCAGTTGCGACTCGTGCTACTTTTTGGTTTCTTCTTGTTTCTTGTTGAAATTGGCGAAACGCTTGTTGAAGCGATCGATCTGTCCGGCGGAATCCAGGTGCCTCATCTTGCCGGTGAAGAACGGATGGCTGGCACTGGAAATGTCCAGCTTGACGAGCGGGTAGGTCTTACCATCCGTCCACTGGATGGTGTCCTTCGTTTTGACTGTCGAACGAGTCACGAAGGCAAAGTTAGCGGCAGTATCCTTGAAGATCACTTCGCGGTATTCGGGATGAATCTTGTCTCGCATGGTCCACCTGTGTCTCGAATCGACCCGGCATCAGCGCGGGGCTGGTTATAACTTGCCTTCTTTGTAGAGCACGTGCTTACGGAGCGTTGGATCGTACTTCCTGACCTCAAGCTTCTCAGTCACGTTACGGCGATTCTTCTCGGTATAATAGCAGTGTTTGCTTTCCGTGCTTTGCAGCTTGATTAAACCGCGAACATTCTTGTCTTTAGCCATGTGCATCACACTCCGAAACAGCCAGCGCAGACTTTTCGCCGGTCAGTTAGTATAGAAACGGTCTTGGCACTGGCAATGATATTTGGCGAATGCAACCGCAAAGCATTACCAGTAAACCACTTGCGATTGATGTATTTGTAGTTGGTTGTTTGCTGAATCTGCAATTACAGTCTAGGCTCTGTCCCGTGACCTTCAATCATGCAACAAAATGCTAATGCTGTGTTCTTCGAGCAGTTCCCGGAATCACTCGGCTGGTTTTACTTGGCCTCGTGATGGTCTCTGTCTACAATGCCCTTCGTTCAAGCGAATCTAATGGGAGAGATTGAGACATGGCTGCGAAGAACGTAATTGAACTGAATCAGGACAACTGGCAGAGTGCTGTGATTGATAGCGCGTTGCCCGTGGTAGTAGATTTCTGGGCGGTATGGTGTGGGCCTTGCCGTATGATCGCGCCTGCCATCGAGTCGCTGGCTGATGAGTATGCTGGCAAAGTGGTTGTGGGTAAAGTCAACGTCGATGACAATCAAGACCTTGCTGCCCAGTTCCGTATCACCACCATTCCCCAAGTGTACATTTTCAAGAATGGTCAGGTGGTGGAAAAACTGCCTGGTGCTCAACCCAAAACCGCTTACACAGCTGCAGTTGAGAAGGCACTGGGAGCTTAGCGCAACGCTATCAAGCCCAGACCTCTGG
Organism: uncultured Bacteroidales bacterium; assembly: GCA_964410845.1. GTDB lineage: Bacteria > Planctomycetota > Planctomycetia > Gemmatales > HRBIN36 > JAEUIE01. Next base: position 9,327 of record CAYPJB010000046.1, read on the forward strand.
TTGACAGCATTTCCTATCCTCGCTATAGCCCCACTTACATTAAGAGGTGGGGCATGTTCATTCGAAAACACATCAGCTTGGTGCTGATCCTGTCGGCAGGTCTCACAGGCTGCCGTACAACTAACAATGATCGCATCCCTGCCACTGCCGTGGGAAATCCAGATCCCATCTTCGGCGGAACCGCCAAAGCCAAAAACATGGCTGAAGGCAACAAAGAAGTAGCAGCAGTACCTGCATCACAAACTAAAACCAAAGAAGATCGCATTGGCCCACTCACAGTACAACCGCCGTCGAACAAGCCCGTCGAGTCCTTGGTTACTTCTGGAACATCGCCTGGCACTGCCAGTTTAACGGGACAATTGAAACATCCACAAGCTGAACCAGTAAAAGATACGCAAGTGCAACCCGTCCAGAATACGTTACCAACAAGTAGTCCTGAGGTTGTTCAAAACTATCGTCAGCGTCTGACACCTTACGGTGTTGTCGGTTTGCGCACCAAGCCACTTGGCAACGGAGCCTGGGAAGCTGTTGGGCATTTCCCTTCACCGAATGACCCCAATCAGCTCAGGCGGATTGAAACGCAAGGGGTGAGTGAAGCAGATGCGCTGCTTGCCATTGTCGAACAAGTCGAGAAAGCCAAGTAATTCCATCCAGAACAATGGCATTATTGCCGAGAGAAGGAAGTAACACCTTCTCTGAAGTTCACCCGTGCCTTCGCATCATCACCATTCAATCCCGTTTTTCGGCAGCACGGACGAACCGTGGAAAAAGCTTGCTGTTGCGAGCTGCCTGGGATTCTTTTTCACTTGTGGCGCAATCATCGTTATGTGGCTGGTAGCTTTGCAGCAGCAACTCCCTCAGGAATTGCAGGCAGGTTGTCAGGCTGGTTGGGCCGTTGCGAATGGTAAGCCTCTCTACAACACCGTGCAACAGTATCACGGTGCACCGCTGATTGCGGTACTATTAGCGCCTATGGCTCAACCCATAGGCGGTCCACCTTCGGAGGTGCTGGTTCCTCTGGTCATGTTGCTCTGGTATCTGCTCAGTGTTTTGTCTTGGGCGTTGGCAGTGGCCACAATACCACGACTGGGTCCTGATATCAGCAATTCCAAGCTCTATTCTTCTGCCATGCTGCTGCTACTGCCCTTGGCATTTTCACTAACCCAGGGCCGTGCAGATATGCTCGTGATTACACTTCTGCTACTGAGTCTGGCGGAATTACATGCGGACCGTTCCAGTGGTGCTGGCCTGCTGCTAGCTGCAGCATGCACGCTGGAGATTCTTTGTCTTGTCACCATATTACTCAGTGTCAACGAACGTGATCGTCGGATGCTGTACGCAACCATGATTGGCCTGCTGTTGACCTTACTGCTGCTGCCAGCGTTAGTCTTTGGCTTGGAACGAACCAGTTTGCTGAATCGACAGTATTTTCAAATCTGCTGGAATCAGGCGGGCTTGTTACCAGTTTGTACAGCTCATCTGGTAGCTATCTGGTGTTCCAGCAAGCAAATCTCTCCATCGTTATCAGAGACCGACAATGAAGTGACGTATTCGAAAGCGGCCTGATATGAGGGATCTTCCCCAACTGTTGCAGCATGATTAACGACGACGTGGCAGCTTATTCTGAAAATCCGGATGTATGAAATCTCGCATGAAATCGAGGATACCCAGATCAACAAACTCGTCCACCAAGGCTTCCGGTGACGGGTCATCCAGGGTACTGGCTACTTCATCCCGCAATAGTTCTGCAAAGCGCCGACGTGCACGACGAAGCAGTTGCCGATAGGTATCGGGTCTGATCGGCTTTTTCAGTTCTGCCTCTGCTCTGGCAGCTAAACCTGTAGAGGATAGTCCGGGGTTATCTACTGCGATCTTAAGGATGGTGTAAAAACCTGCATGAATCTTACCCGTATCCTGCAGATGCTTGTAGGTTCGCCAGGTTCGATCTAGCAAACACTCACGCCATTGACTGATCCAAATACGATCAATTTCATCTCCAGGGCCTGGTTGCTCACAGATGACAGTTTCGAGTTCAGATTGAGTCGTGCTGGTTTTTGCCTGCTTGCGCCAGTACTGAAACACCGCATGACGCAGGCTGCTACGCAGATAGTCACGGAAACGGCCAGCGTTGTTGCGTATCTCACCCAGACCACGCTTCAGAATATTCACCAGCACATCGTGGGCGACTTCCTGAACTGCATCCGGTTCCTTGAGCAGCGCTGTCAGATATTTGCGAATAGCAACTTCATAACGAAGGGCAAAATAGGAAAGATCATCCACTCGTGACCAATGAGTAGTGATCGCATCCAGACGGGAATGTCGCTGCAGTGTGGGTGTCACACAGTATCCTTGATGATCCAATTGATGGCACTGAAGAATAATGCCATATCCGTAATGCTCTAGTATAGGTCGTAACCAGAAGCTGTGTAGAAAAGCACATCTATTGCCAGTTTGCCCAGTTTCCCCACATTATGGCTGAATATCTTCACTAGCTTCTCTCATCGTTAAATTGCTGATTATCGTTAAGTTTGCAGCCGATAGTAGGATAGGTGCGCTATCACGTGGTGGGACTGGCGTACCGTGGGGGAGAGTTGCAGTGCGACACTTCAAACGAATCTGCCTGGCTTGGCTGTGCTTGGTGATCTGCCCTGCCTGGTGCTTAGCACAAACAGAAGCCAAGCCCACTAGCCCCAGCACTCTTGCTACTCAACAGCAGGAGGTACAGCATACTGGCCCACAAACTATGCGTCTTGACCCGGATACACTTTTTCCACCGGGTGGACCGCCTTACTCGCTCTTCAGTCCCTTTGAGTTTTATGCTCGACCCAATGTGGCTTTAAGCACAGGGCGTGGGCCGCTGGCTGGTATTCTCGATGCTGGCGTTGGCAGCGACTTTGGTATCCGCAGCTTGCTCTACAACGATGACCACAACGCTGCATGGTATGGCGACCTGGGCGTAGGCTACCTTTACAATAATTCCAAGGATGCAAGTCGCAACATTATAGTCCGTGACGGTACAACCACAGTCACTCGCTTTGGCACACCACAACGACTCGATTCGGTCACGTCGCTTGGTGTTATTGCTCTGCATCGAGTGGATGCACGGATGGCATTAGGACGAGAGTATTATTTTGAATCGAACTGGTTGGATGGCATGCGATACTCCATCGGTGGCGATATTGGCGGAGTATGGGGAGAAGCAACCGTAAAAACACAGGTCAATGATCGCAACATTCCTGGTTTGCAGGCTGGTGATGTTATCGCTTACAACCCCGGTGAGGGACATAGTTCCGGTGTCACCAAGGGATTCTTTCTGGGAAGCAGTTTCAACGTACTGATACCTCGTCGGACGCACGACTTCGTCATCGGTACTCGCGTCGAATGGCAGCAAGAGTACTTTAACAAGCTCGTCGATAATAACGACGGAGCGAGCCAGTTGAAACTCATGCTGGAAATTGGCTGGCGCTATTAAGCTCGCTGCCAGACGAATGAGCGGGCAGCATCCACGCTGCCCGTCCATTGAGCTTCAGCGGCATGCACAAGGTTTGTCATCTCACGGGCTGTGACATAGTGGTAGTGAAACGAAGCATCTGCCTGGGCACGCTCCTGGAGATGCTGGTGCAAGCCCTCCATTGCAGGACCAAGTAGTACGGGCATATTCTGTTCGTTTGCCCCATGAGTGTGCAGTTTTACGAAATACCAGTCTGGGCGAGTCGGTACCTGCACCGCTGCTCGTAACCACAGCCTGAGCCTGTTAGCATTGGGTGCCTGATTGCCTTGTAATAGTGCGTTCTCGATTCGAGGCACAAGCCCCCATTTGCGACGAGACCAGTCCAGGAGCAAAGGTCCCTGAATTAGCAGTAAACTCTTATCTGGACGCCCCCTGGTTCCCACAGCAACACCACGATCATGTGACTTCGGCTTCTGGGGATCATCCACAGCATAGTAGATTGAATTGATCGTCGAGGTCTGCGCGGGGCTCAAGGCTGCAGGCAGTGTCATATCCGCAAAACAACCTGTTTCGCGAAGAACGTCCAGTTCATTGTTTACACCGCACCATCGGCCATCCGGTCGAGAATTGTCCAGTGCCCAGTTGCCATGAATGAAAGCATACCCCACTTCACCGGTAGTCTTGTGCTTCGACAAGATCCCATGTCTTTCATGCAGGGTCGATTTGAATTGAAGTAGCATCTGTCGAAGATGATCGCTGGTGTCATTATCGTGGTGGAGGTGTATTTCAATTTCACCGAAGCCACGCTGGCACAAACCAGCCAACTGTTCAAGGTACTCCGGTTCATACTCTTCTTCAGGATAGAAGAACGTATGTTGAGGTGGTTTACCATCACTATCCCGGAATTTCTCAAACAGTTTCGGGTACTCGCTACACCATCGCTGGATACGTTCCTGTGCCTGGCTGGGAGGAGCACCACCTAGTTTGGGTTCATAATGATCTGCTATGCAAAGTAAGACATGAACTGGCTGACCGGGTATCGGGTCACGTCGACGATGGCGAGTAGCCCAGTATTCAGGCAACCACTGATCAAGGCCGCGTTCTTGCACCTTGGGCCAGCCATACGCTGCCAGGCCAGCAGCGCCCAGAGCAGTGCTGCCAAGAAGCCACTCGATCACTTGGCAGCCTCGACTGCTTCAGTGAATCGTGCAGTGCGTTGCCAGGTAGCCCGCTGGGTGCCCAGGAGCCAGCGGAAGAAACCCACCAGGAGAGCTGCATTCATGGTGGTGAACATAGTAGCCAGTCGAAGCACTCGCAGCACTTTAGGTTGGGCAGGCAGCATGTTACCTACCAGAGCGAGAGTGTAGAACAGAAGCTGTAATACGAACAGCCAGGCATACAGCGGATACTGCAACAAGGCGATGTTCGTGACCAGTGCCAGTATCAACAAAAACGGACACATCCATCGAAGTATCTTGTGATTCCAGAAGGCGAACGTCGTCCAGCCGAATCGTGGAGTCAGCAGTTCATGCAATAAGCCGATAGCCTGAAAATCTCCCGCGCCGATACGAGCCCTACGCTTGAATTCGGTGCCAATATCGCTCGGAGATACTTCGAAGGCTGTTGCTTCTGTTTCATAAATGATCTTGCACCGATGGAGAATCTTGGCACGCAGAGGGATTACGAAATCATCGACGATGGTGTTGTCGGGAATGTCCGGATACCATTCCCGTCGAAGAGCATAGATGGCTCCATTGGAACCAAGCAGTGCACCCAGCTTGCTTTCGTTCCGCTTGAGAAAGGTTTCGTACTTCCAATAGGCGCTATCGACATTCTTGCCCGTGTCAGAATCGACGAGTACCAGCTTGCCACAGACAACCCCCACGGCAGGATCTGTAAACCATCGAACCAGCTTCTTCAATGCATCAGGCTCGGTGAGTGAATTGGCATCAGACAGGAAAACGATATCGCCCCGTAATCGCGAGATGGTGCGGTTGAGAACAGCAGGCTTGCCATGACGCTCTGGATAGTCGTACAGCGTAACACCTTGATCTGCATATTTTCGTGCGATAGTACATGTGTCGTCGGAACTGCCATCAGAAGCGATGACTATATCCAGCAGTTCACGGGGATAGTCGAGCGCCAGGGCATTGTCAATGCGTTTGGCAATGTCTGCTTCCTCGTTGTAAGCAGCCACCAGGAGCGAGACTCTAGGCAGTGGTGTAAGCAGCGCGGGGGGTGTTTGACTTCGAGAAAACAGAGTTGCCAGCAGCCAGATCAGCAGCGGGTAGCCGATGTAAGTGTAGACTATTAAGCCTGCACTCATCCAGAAAAGCACTTCGAAAAGCATATGCAATGCGTTCACAGCGAGGCCTCTCGGCTCGGTGTCTCACTAGTTTCCCGCTCTCTGACGACTTGTGCGGGAATGCCAACTACGGTGGTGTGGGGGGGCACATCCTTCACTACCACAGCATTGGCTCCGATTCGGGCTCCATCGCCAACTCTTATGCTACCGATGATCTTTGCACCTGCACCTACAAAAATGTCATTCCCAAGAACCGGGGCTTGTCTGCGTTCCGCGCCTATCGTCACCTGATGCTCCAGAAAGACATTGTTACCCCCATGCACCGTGCCATTGATAACCACCCCAGTCGAGTGAATGAGCACAAAACCCGGACCAAACTGGGCACCACGCCCAATAATACAATTGCAGAAAAATGCGTTGATCTTGTTAAATAACATCTCAAGCGGAGCTAATCGATACCGCCTGGACCATTGCATGCACCGGTACCAGAGCATGGCCATGGTACCATCGGTCAGCAGCACTTTGACAATAGCCATGCCACGATCCTGATCGTAAACCCAACGTGCCTTGGCACGGAGATCAGCGATCAGTAAACGAAAGATACCAGGATAGTTGGGCGATACTGGCATGATCTCATTAGCTTATGGAAGCAAGATGACAGCGAATATCATTTAGCCGGGCAGACCAACTTTCTGACTTCATTCTTTCGGAACGAGAGAGATGTGGTCCGGGCTGCCATAATGCTTCATCGATGCGTTGCAAATACTCTTCATGCGTGCTGCCTATGCCACACTCACCCAGCACTTCGACTTCGGGAATGGCAGTTGATACGCATGGCAGTCCAGCAGCAAGGTATTCACGTGCTTTCAATGGATTCGCGTTGAGCGTGACCTCACTAATAGGAAAGGGAATCAGGGCCACATCAAATCCTTTGCAGTAACTGGGCAGTGTGCTGTACGGCTTCCTCCCCAATACATGCACGTTGGGCATACTGGTCAATATACCCAGGTCCATACTCACTTTGCCGAGCAAGACCAGCGAACCATGCTGGTACTTTTCTGCTACCTTCACCAGCAGTGGCAGATCCACCCAGTCTTCAGACATCAACCCGAAGTAACCCAGGATGGGCTTCGGGAGTTG
>CAYPJB010000047.1:0-15819 GCA_964410845.1 uncultured Bacteroidales bacterium
AGGCCCGATCGATGATGACGATGTCAAACGCATCCTTCATCTGGTACTTCCCCGCACGTTTGAACCAACGGTTTCCTCCAATCAGACAGGTGAAGCTGCCATGGCTTCTACCTCACAAGCTTATTACCGAGCTGTGGATAACTTGTTGAAGGATCTTCGTACCAGGAGCGATCGTCTGGACCGTGGCCAAAACTGGAACACCAATGCCAGCTGGTATGAATACACTGCACAGAAGATCGACTCTCTTCCAGTTGTCAACACCGACGAACAACTGCTGCGATATTCTTCTGATGTGGCAGCACAGTTGCGCATTTGTGCCGAATCACTGCGTGGTGTCAACATCACCAATCGCGTTCTGGACACCTATAAGCGTGGCGGAGCGGGCTTCGGCGTTGATGCTGGCATGGGTTGGGGTGGATACTGGGGTGGCGGAGTTGGCGTTGGTGGATGGGGTTATTCTTCCAACGTTCAGCAGGTAGAATCGTCCAAGGCAGAAACCGCTGCCGCTGGAGCCAAGGATCGTAATGCGATCTGGGTCAAGATTGGCGATCAGACAACTGCTATCCGCAGCGAGATGGCCAAGAAGTACAGGATTGAGTTCTAAACAGTAACAGAACGACTAAGTCATCAGGCAGTTGCGATTATGATTGCAACTGCTTTTTTGTTGGTGCTTTGTAGTCGCAACGAAAAAGCCACCACGAGTAGTGGTGGCTTTTGTATCTAACGAGGATGACGGGGCTCGAACCCGCAACCTCCGGCGTGACAAGCCGGTGCTCTAACCAATTGAGCTACATCCCCAAATGTACGGAATGAAAGTATAAGCACCGCCCGTAAAAGGGCAAGTCCCACAAGCCTACGGCATGTGTCTTTTTTGGTGATTCGTAACGGTAAGACAGGTGAAGTTGAAAAGGAGTTCACTTTCACGGAAAAGTACCATTTTTCGAGGAGATGGACTACATTCTGTACGAACGCTGGCACCACGCCAACAGAACGAATATACTTGGGCTACCTGTTCCCAGGAGCTGTAGCCCTCTGACAGTTGTTGGTGTTCATTGTCCTTTACTTGAGTCACCTATGCTTGCATCGCTTTTCCTCATCCTGCTGGCAATACCGGACGAGCCTCAGAAAATAGGCATTGGGCAACCCTGGTATGATCAACAGAAAACGGAAGAAAGCACTTTCGAAGGCATCCTGGATTATCAGCCCACGACAGGGCGTATCGGGATTCCCGCTGCGTTTGCACCGTTCCGACTGGTCCGACGAGTGGGCGAGACCCCACAGGTAGAACAGTTTGCATTGCAGGCCCCCGGTCATGAAGCCCAGTTGGCATCGCTGGTTGGATACCGTGTCAGCATTGTGGGTAAAGTACAAACTGTCACCGAAGGTGATCAGAAACGGCAAACGCTCTGGGTTGGCAGTGTTCAATCACTCAGTATCGCTCCGACGCTGGTCTTCACTGAAGTGAAGCCCATTGCTCGCACCAGCAAGTTCACTGCGAACTCCGTCAAAGTGGGTACATCGATTGGTACAGCCGTCATGCGCAGCAACAGCGATGTAGCCAAGGCTGTAGGCACCGGCACCGGTCCCGATGCGGAGAACGATGCCATGCGCTATCTGAAAGAGCAGTTCGGTGTGAAGACCATTGATTGGAAGACCCAGATGGTCATCTACATTGGGCCAATCAATTCAACCCGGCTCAGCACGCGCAAGCTGGAAATCACCAAAATTGAAGTGCATGAACGTGGGGCAACCATCACCTGGAAAAGCGATGAAGTGATGCAGCCGGGCCGAGCGCCCAGTACCGATACGGTTCTCTTGTCACGGATCGATGGCGAAATCACGTTTAAGCAAATGGAAGGGAATAAGGCTGAAGTGAAAGCCACTGCTCCAGCAGCTGTGGAAAAGCTCATTCCCCGAGCTCCGTTGAAATGATCCGAATCTAGTTCGTGTAGAATCCCGCTACCCATCCACAGCCTGCTTCGTATCACATCATTGCTTCTTTGTTCCAGGCAGGATTGACATGTCTGCGCGAATCACCATCAGCGCCTTTGCCGATGAAATCAGCCCCGATCCGATCGAACAGTTTGAACTCCTGATCCAGCATGGCGTGCGTCATGTGGAACTGCGATCAGCCTGGAAAACCAACGTGCTCGATCTCAGCGATGAGCAGATTGCCTCCATCGAACAGCTGCTCAGCGAACGAGGGATGAAGCTCTCTGCCATCGGTTCACCCATCGGCAAGATCAAGATCAGTGATCCGTTTGAACCGCACCTGAAACGTTACGAACGGGCATTGCAGCTTGCCCAGCGTTTTGGTGTCCGCAACATTCGTGTTTTCAGCTACTACCCAGCCGATGATGGAAAGCCCTGGGCCGATCATCGACCGGAAGTGCTTCGCCGTATGGAAATCAAGACGGCGATGGCTGAGAAGCTGGGCCTGCGACTCGTGCATGAAAACGAAGCTCGCATTTACGGCGAAGACCCGATTCGTGTGCTCGATCTTTTCCGCAGTATCAACTCTCCAGCCCTGCAAGCTGCCTACGATGCAGGCAACTACGTTCACGGTGGTTACGATCCTATCAACGCCTGGCACATGACCAAACAGTACACTGTGCATCTGCACATCAAGGATTGGGTGCATGGCGGAGAGAAAGGTGTGCTTCCTGGCACAGGTCAGGGGCGCATTCCCGAAGGTATTGCCTTGGCCAAGGCCCAGGGGTATACCGGCTTCGCCACCCTGGAACCGCACCTTCTTGGCGGAGGCCCCACTGGGGGCATCACTGGTCCTGAACTCTTCCCTCAAGCCATCGCTGCATTCAGAAACATTCTGAATGCTGAGGGGTATCAACACGATTAGTTGTTGGTTGAACAACTTCTACTGATAACCAACAACTCTCTCACCATAACCAATGAAAATCGGCATCACCTACACACTCAAAGACACCAAGCTCGATACCAGCAACCTGCCGGATGACTGGCAGGAAGAGCTGGACAACATGACCACCATCGATGGCATCGCTGGCGTTCTTGAGAAGTTGGGGCATACCGTCGTCAAGCTAGGCGATGGTCCGGAACTGCAGGCCAAGCTGCTGGCGGAGAAGCCGGAGTTGGTCTTCAATCTGGCCGAGGGACGCGGCGTATCCCGTTCACGAGAAGCCTGGGTTCCATCGCTGCTGGAATCGCTGGACATACCGTACACCGCCTCTGATCCGTTGACCTGTGCAGTGACCCTGGAAAAGGACTATGCCAAGCGACTGGTGGCCAGTGCAGGGGTGCAGGTGCCTCCCGGCATGGTGGTGCAACCCGGAGAGAAGTTGCCGACAGTTGACGATGTCAAGTTGCGATACCCGTTGCTCGTGAAGCCTGCGTGGGAAGGATCCAGTAAAGGCATTCGCCTGCGCTGCCTGGTGCATCGTCCCGACGAGTTGCTGAAAGTGGTCGAAGAAGTGCGAGGCGACTACGCCCAGCCGGTGCTCATCGAAGAGTATATTCAGGGCGAAGAAGTGACGGTCGGCATGGTGGGGAACGGTGCTTCCCTGGAATGCATTGGTCAACTTCGTGTGGTTCCGTTGAAGCCCACTGAGCACTTCGTCTACAGTCTGGAAGTGAAACGCGACTGGGAAAATCAGGTGCGGTACGAAGCACCACCGCAACTGCCTGCCAGTATGCTGAAGACTACAGAAGACGCTGCCAAGCTGGCTTTCCACGCATTAGGCTGCAGGGACGTAGCCAGAGCTGATTTCCGCATCCGCGATGGCATCCCGTACTTTCTTGAAATCAATCCGCTCCCTGGCCTCAATCCCATCTACAGCGATCTCGTCATTCTCGCCCGGTTGATGAGTATGAGCTATGAGACCCTTATTACCAGAATCATTACTGCTGCCAGAACACGCATCGGTCTGTGATGTGAAATAGTCTGGCTACATTATTTCGTAGCAGGCAGACTCCACAAATAGGTCTTGCCATCATGGCATGTGGCAGCGAGGTGATTGCCATCAGGAGAAACTGCCAAGCCGAGCACTTTACTGGTGCCAGTGTCTACTGTGCAGAGTTCCAGACCGGTAGCAGTTTGCCAGAGTCGAATAGGTCCTTGCTCGCCACCAGTAACAATCGTGCGGCCATCGGGTGTCCAGGCATGACTTCGAATAGAAGTTTGTGGATCATACCATTTGCGTTTCAATTGTCCGGTATGGAGATTCCTGAGAGAAGCAGAACGCTCCTTCCCTACAGCCAGAAGAGTATCACCTCGTGCTTCCAGGCTCCACACTTCGCCAGGCTCCAGAAAGGTTCGTAGTGTTTTGCCCGTGCGCCAGTTGGCTTCCACGATGTTCCTGTCTTCTGACCCGGTAAACAGCCGCACGCCATCTGCATGAAAAGCCAGGCAGCGAACCGAGTCATCGTGCCAGGCGCCGTCCAGCACCACTCGTTCCGTTTCAACTTCCCACACAAGGATTCGACTATTGTGAAAGGGAAGTTTCTTATCACGCTTTGCCCCAGCAGCAACAAACCTGCCACAGGGAGACCACGCAACACAAGTGATTTCCTGTGTATGTCCATTCAGGACTTTGACACAATCTCCCGTGTCGACACTCCATACTCGAACGTCTTTGTCATACCCACCGGAAACGAGCCATTTCCCGTCAGGGGAAAAGGCCACGGATGTAATCAGACTCAGGTTTCCCTTGAAAGATCGTAATAGTGTTCTGGAACTTGTGTCCCATAACTTCATCTGGCCATGATCACCACCAGTTGTCATGAGTTTACTGTCTGGTGAAAAAGAGGCAGTCCAGGTTTCATTCAGCGTGTTACTTCTGAGAGGAACAACAGGCGGTTGGGCCTTGAGTTTTAAGATAGCTATGCGTCCATCGCGTCCAGACAATGCCATGGCATGGTACTGCTTCAAGTAACTTCCAACATAAAGAAATGACTCGCCATTGTTGATTTGAAGCTCGCCTGGAATCGCAATGCGTTGCAGCACTTCAGCTGTAGAAATGCGCAAGTAAACCAGCTCTGCCTTGTTCCATACCAGCAGTTCATCGGGGCTGATGCGTTGCATATTCATGAAGGGTGATTGCATGCGAGTTAAAGTTCGTTCAGTGCCTGTCGTCAGATCCAATTCAACAACATCACCAGTATCGCGTGCTATGATCCAGCGATCATTATCTAATGACGCTGGGCTAGGAGGGGTGCCGGTAGCTTCAGAGTAGTCTCGAGACTGGCGTAAGATATTCTTGATATGACGATCAACCCTGCGTGTTTTCAGGTTCACACCGAATACATCTCCTCCATAGTTTCCAAGCCAGACTGTGTCGGATGACGAACTGAAACTCACCAAGCCAAATTGCATGCCTGGCAGATCAGTGATTTCTCCAACACACTGCCCGGCTTTCAAATCCCAGACGAAAAAACGATCAATTTGTTTTTTCGCTTTCACTTTGGTATGTCTGCCGACAAGCCATTGATGAGAAGGATGGATGTAACAGAATTCAAGATGTCCGACATCTGCTGCGTTCCAGTTGCCACCCTCCAGAAGACGTGCTTGTCCGGAGTTGAGATCCATTACCAGGATTCCCTGCTGGTCGATGCCCTGTACCAGATACCTTCCATCAAGGGATCCCGCAGGTTTGCCAGTCTGTCGTTTACTCCGGAGAATCTCATTGAGTGTGGGAAAGAACATCCGTTTGATAGGAACAATTGGATGTTTGTTCGACCAGATGTAGACGTTTCCCCATTCTGAAACCAGTGCGTTCCAGGTTAAGTTGGTGCCAGGGTCCAGGAAGTACCAGAGTTTTTCGCCCTGTTCGAGTACATCACGTGAACTGCCATCTGACAGATCCCAGAGTTTTAAAGGACTGGATAAAGAAACAGAAATAAGAGACTGGCCTTTTTCATCTGCGATCAGCGTCGATGTGCCACTCTCATGACCTAATAGGTAATACGGATTACGAGACAGTATCTCGTGTTGCAGCAGCCGCCATTCCAATCCGCGAAGACTGATCAAATCTGATTGTTTCAGGGAGTTCAATCGCTCGAGAGCAGATGCCTGACGGCCACGTAACAGCAAATCGTTAGTTTGTTTTATCGTGTATGCATAAACCACCCTGGCTAGTTCATCAGCACGCTGTTTGATGCTGGAATAAGCTTCACTCAGTCCACGTTCATAGCGAAACTTTTCGATGCCAAAGATAACCATTAACAGAACCAGTCCTGCCAGTAAGGCTGCAATGGCAGGATGGCGTTTGATCAATCGGACGAGCCGTTCACCCGAGTTCAGCGGACGTGCCTTGGTGGGTTGACCTGATTGAAATGCCTGAAGGTCTTCCACTAATTCATACGCCGAGCGGTAACGGTCTGCGGGGGCTTTCGCGAGACATTTGAGGCAGATGGCTTCCAGATCCAACGGTACTTCAGGCATCCAGGGGCGCACGCCGGGTGCCTCGTTGCTGATGACATTGTGCAGTATTTCAGCGCGGTTCAGCCCTGTGAAGGGCAGCTTGTGAGTCAATAGTCGAAACAGCACCACACCTAAGGCATAAATGTCGGTGCCGATGCCAATGTCTTGAGATTTACCCGCTGCCTGTTCGGGTGCCATGTACTCCGGCGTCCCCAGTATTTCACCTGTCTTGGTCTTGTCGTTCTCTTCGAGTGCATGGATGGACTTGGCCAGGCCGAAATCGGTCAACTTCGGTTTCCATTGCTGGCGTCCATCCACCAGCGTACCAGGATCGAGAAGAATGTTGCCCGGCTTGATGTCGCGATGAATGATGCCACGTTCATGTGCATGCTGAACTGCTTTTGCCAATTGCAGTAGCCAATCGACAGTTTCGGTCTGAGTAGGCCAGCGCTCATCTCGCAGCAACTGCTCCAGGCTGGGGCCCTGGATGTATAGGGAAACAATAAACGGAATGGGATCACCATCTACTATTTCATGAATCGCAACAATGTTGGGATGATCGAGGGCAGCGGCTGATTCTGCTTCTCGCAGAAAGAGCTTGCGGTAGCGGGGGACCAGAAGGCGTTCCAGCTTGGGTACCTTGATCGCCACTTGTCTACCTAGTTTCTGGTCAAATCCTTCGTAGACGGTTCCAAACCCACCTTCCCCAATCATGCGTTTGATTTGAAACTGCTTTAGATCCTGCTTCCCCTTCTCGGCGGTAGGCTTATTCAGAATGTTCTGCAGCGTTTCCAGAACTGTCTGATCAGAACTGTCTTTCTCGTTCCAGACTTGTTGGATCAGAGCGATGAACGACGATTCAACCGTGGATGTTGATTGGTCTGCACCAGCACTCGCCAGCACCTGTCCATTTTCTGATCGTGTTGTTTCCATCATAAGCTGGGTACTGGAATTCCTGTTGCTTCATGAACTTGGCGTACACGTGCTCAAGTCAGCATCATTTCATGTGGGTATCTGTTTCGCGACTGGCTTATTAAGTGCTGAAGAGGTAGTCTCAGACTTGGGGGGCTGTTCTTCCACTGGAATTGGCTCCATTTTTACAATCGCTGCCTGTACTGGCTGCAGCTTGATATTCGCCGCTGCGGCTTTCGTGGAGTGATGCTCCTGGCTGGGCTGTTCGCGATCATGTATGGCCTGTTCAGTGGCCAGGCGGGCAATGCGGGTGGCAATCAAGCCATCCTGTCCCGTCGGCATCAGGCCTGGCTGGCCGCTGGCCAGCACCCTGGCAAACTCCTGAAACAGTCCTGCGAAGTTCTTCTCCGGATGCCAGGGAAGCCACTGCGTACCATGGGAATTACGCAGTTCAAATGTATGTTCTTCGCGGTTGTATCGAATCACTCCATCAGTGCCGATGATGTCGTACTGAAAATGACTGCGATGCTCCCTGGCTGTGGTGGAGTAGGTGAAACTGACCTCGACCATCGTATGGGCTCCACACTCGTGCCCCATGTGCAGATACATGTGGTCCGGGGCTTCGTAGTCATCCACCCAGACGCCGATGCCTCGCTGCCAATGTACTTCCGAGCCGAGCCACCAGCGAGCTAAATCAATCTGATGGACGCCACAATCGACGAGTGGTCCGCCTTCGAGCATCCGTCCCCGGTACAGTGGGCTTTCGATGATGCTGCCTTGCTCATCCTTTTTGAATTTGCCGTGCAGGTGCCAGATGTACACCAGACGCAGAGCTCTTACTTCACCGATAGCGTTCTCGCGAATCAGCCGATGGATATCGATGGAGCTTTGACTGAAGCGATAGTTGAAGCCTGCGAAGAAGTGAAGCTTTGCAGCACGCATGATATCGATCATGGTTTCGATATCGCTCTCGTTCATGGCGAATGGCTTTTCACACAGCACATGCTTGCCATGCCGGGCGGCGTCCTGCACGTTGCGAAAATGAACCGGGGCAGGGGTGCAGATAACGACTGCATCGAGGTCTGATTTCCAGAACTCCTCCTCAGTGGGGTAGGCATGGGGCACATGAAACTTCTTCTGCATTGCGACGGCCCGCGCAAAATCAATGTCATATACGGCTTCGAGCTGCAGGCCCGGTGTTGACTTGAGGTGAGGCAAGTGGGCTTTCTCCGCAATCATTCCGCAGCCCAGCAGACCTATCTTGAATGGACGCATACAACTCACCCCGGATGGAAACCTCATGTATTCACAATCTGCAACCTGGTATTAGATAAGGCTCTAGCCTCTTCTCTCTACATACTCTTTAAGATGTTGGCAGAAGAGTTCTCGCCAACCGCTTTCCAGACTTTCAGAGATCGTTTCATGTAGCATACCATATCCTGAATCTTCTACTGACAGCGTCGTGCCCGTGTCATTTGCTTTCAACAAGAGCGTCAGAAAGAAGTGGCCAAAGTTCTTGCCGGCAGAACCGAAGTGGTTGCCAGTCCAGATGAGTTTCTCGTTGGGCTGATAAGCGATAATACGGGCCCATTCCGCTCCTCGCCCTTTGCCAGCGTCTTCAAAGACCCTGCCTCCCACTTCAGACTCGACCACGAAGGCTTTCGTTTTATCGCTTGAGTAAAAATGGACAGGCCACCATGCATTGATCTTCTTGGTCAGTGCTTTCCATACAACGCTGGGTCGGGCAGTAAAGTATACTTCAAAACTGATCGAATACCCGCGAACCGATAGCGCATCTGACATAGGGTAGTCCCGGGAAGCGAACCTGTAGAATATTCCTGGCCGTACTTATCCGTATGGTGCTATTAACGATATCACTAACTATCAACCAACACCAAACGAAAATGCGACTGCTGATCACCGGTGCTTCTGGCCATCTTGGAACTCGACTGGTCAAAACCGCCAGCATGCTGGGGCATCATGTCTATGCCTGGACATCGCCTCGTCGGCCTGTTACATCGCCATCCTTTGATCGTCTCCACTATCAAGCCGTCGAACTCACCGAACCTGAGCAGGTGGCAGAAGCCTTCTGGCAGGCTCGACCGATGGCGGTCATTCATGCTGCAGCCCTTTCCAGCATTGCCGACAGTTATCGTGATCCTGTTCGAGCTTTTCGCATCAACGCGGAGTCGACGCGCCAGCTCGTCGGTCTGTGCGTAGCGGGTGTCTCTCGTTTCATTTACGTCTCCACCGATCTTGTCTTCGATGGCATGCAAGGCAATTACACGGAACGCGCCATCCCGCAACCACTCTCGCAATATGCCAAGTCAAAACTGGATGGTGAGCGTGCCGTGCTTCACCATCCGGGCCACCTGGTCGCCCGTCTCAGCTGGCTGGCAGGTCGTGGCCCAGCGCATCGCCCCAACTTTCTCGATCAGCAAGCTGCAGCGTTGCGAGAGGGGAAAACGATTGAACTCTTCCATGATGAATGGCGCACCCCACTGGGCGTGGAAACGGCTGCTCAGGCACTGATTGCACTTGCCAGTTCGGATCAGGCAGGCCTGGTTCACCTGGGAGGCCCGGAGCGACTCAGCCGGCATGAAATGGGTTGCATTCTTGCCCAAGTGCTGGGAGTAGATCCTGCACTGGTCAAGGCAGTCAGCCAAAACTCGGTGAAGTCGCCTGAACCTCGACCTGCTGATGTTTCACTGAACAGCAATCGCTGGCGAAGCTGGTTGCCTGCGATTCCCTGGACAAGCTATCAGGATGTTTTGAGGGAAGAGTGGGGCCTTCGTTGAGGCCAACGGGGTGGCACGAGGATGAAGAGTGCCAGGATCAACGAGCCGAAGACAATGTAGATGCTGTTGAGGACTGTCTCAGACACGTGACTTGAGTCGAAAAAGAGAATCGGGTGAATCATCCGGGCGATGAAGTTGTTCTGATACATCGAAGTCTTCACGTTGGTCGTGTCCACACCCGGCTGCTTCATCCATTCAGGTAGTTCGCGTGATTCCAGTTCGCCACCACTCAATCGAAGCTGATTCTCCCACGTCGTGAGCGGGCACGTCCAACCGAAGCCGACTTCGACGACGACAATGACGATCATGATCAGGTGAATCAGTCGAAACCAGAAGTTGCGAACCCACTGCCAGTTGCGCCACCAGCCGCAGAGGATGACTGGAATCATGAAGACCACGATGCCTGCGTAGAGGGCATGCAGCACCAGAATGATATCAGCAAGGAGGATGTGGCCATTCATACCATGTTGATACAGGAGAGCATGGAATTATTCCATCATCGATTGATTACCGGCAGCAATAAACAACAAGGGCATCGCCGAAGCGATGCCCTTGTGACGATTCGATTGACGTCTACCTCTTTGGCTTTGCCAAGCCATTGATCTTGACCTCGGGCATCTGCAGATCGACAAGGACTGGTTCACGTGTAATGAACTGACCCACGTTGCCTGCTACATCCGTGACTTCGATCTTCAGATAGACCTGGTAAGGGGTGTTGGCTGGTACGCGCCAGGGGAACACACCATTATTCGGCTGGTTCTTCACGATTTCATGCCAGGGGCCGTTGGCAGCCTCCGACCATTCCAGTTTGACCGGGCCACTGGCCAGGTTGGCGTCCATGGCCTGCCATTTGATGTTGATCAGATCCTTGCGTCCAGGCACGGTTTCGAGAGGCGTGGCGATTTCACACACAGGTGCAGTGATATCGACACCTACCCGTACCTCAGGTAATTCGCCTGCTTGCGGTGCTGCCCGCCCCAGGCCAGCCTTGTTCTTGACGACCATGGTGAAGCCATAGATGCCTTCCCCGGGAACATCGACACTGAAAGGCTTGGCTGCCTCTTCCCGCTTGTCCAGCAGTTGCCAGGTCTTGCCAGCATCGAGCGTGTAATAGAGTTCGAGAAGGCCTACGCCGCTCGGGCCTGCCTTCACATCGAAATCGAGATCGAGGTGCAAGGCATTGCTCCAGAGCACAGGGCCAGCCTGACCTCGCTGGAAGCCAGTATAGTTGCCGGAGTTGCTGGGGGAAGTCGCAGGCATGCTGCTGGCAGGTTTGAAACCACTGTCGATGGGTTTCATGCCCATGCCCGGAGGCTGCATGGTTGGTGCAGCAGGAGGGCTGTTGGAACCCAAGGCAGGTGAAGTAGTATTCGTGTTAACCGATGGTGGAGGCAGCGTGCCATCCACTTTCGGTGCAGCAGGAATTGTCAGCGAAGGCGCACCCGAAGTGCTTGCTCCACCCAGAGGTGGGGCAGGGGGCAGCATCGGTGTGTTGCCAACTGGTGGCTGAGGATTGGTTGCTGGAGGCGAAACCTGATTGGCGCTGACGATGGTGGTTGCTGCGATTTCCAGCAGATCTTCACCCTGGTTGCCTGCTTTATCCTTGGCGAGAACTCGCACTTCCACAGCACTCATCGAGCCGGTGCTGAACTGCTTCTTGCCGCTGGCCACAGGTGTGAGTGATGCTGCCTTCCAGGCGTTGTCGCCCTTGGCACGATATTGCAATGTCAATGAGTTGGTATCGAGATGCTCGTCCCTGGCATCCCACGAGACTGTCACCATATCGTTCGTGCGTTCGATAGCCTGGAGTTTTACCTCCGGACGCTTGGTGTCGACGACGATCTTGAGCTGTGGCTGCAGATCGGTCTCTTTGGCCGGCACGTTCTGGCCTGCCTTGTTGACGAAGCTGACACTGAACCAGTAAATTCCATCGCTGGGAGCGACGTACTTGAAGAACTCATCGGTAGGCTTGGCAGTCGCTTCCTTCTTCCAATTCCTGCCTTGATCAGCAGACACATAGAGAGTGAGCGATTGTGCTTCCTTACGGATCGGTTCCGTGAGTGTGATAGGTATTTGCCAATCACGCTCGGCAAGATGCTCAATGTCGTCCTGTGCGAACGACACTGCGGAAGCCAGTAACCAGCAAACGAGGATGCATCCAAAACGTTGCATCACACCACCTCCCCCTGAGTGACACGGCTAAGGCCCGACGAGGCACCGTGCCCAAAGCGATCAGTCCGACAGGTCCCCACCGGGACTGACCCAATCCCTACGCAAGCGCAGGAAACTGTAATGGTGGTATCGGTCAGCAGAACATGAGACTTGATGAAATAGCAGGAATCGTCCGGATTCACTCAAGTATGAAAGGATGGGGGGATTTCGCAATTGACAGCAGATAGCTGGTAGAAAGTAATACAGGAAGAATAGGTAAATCTTTGATGGCTAACGGCGTGTCGCTGTTAGCTCAACTGCGTTACTTCTACTTCATTCCACAAGTAATGAGGAACCAGGGTAGCAGACAGGCGACAGGCGCTGATGGCATCTTGAATGAAAGACCTCGAACCATGCCACGAAGCAGCCCTAACAGGCCAATAAGCAGTGTCACCCCGAACAGTACGATGGTGATGATCCATTGCGTAGTAAACCGATGATCCTCAAGAAGTTCTTGCAGCTGAGAATACCCTTTCTCGAGTAGTGTTTCCTGAACTTCCGAGGTGAGCACCATCTTGAGGCTGCCGGTATAGAGCGTATCTGTCTGGGAAGTATTGGCACGAGGAATTTCCTGGGTGGAGAAATCGACTGGCTCAGGGAAAGCCCCATTCTCTTCCAGCCATTTGACACTCACCGGTTCTGGGAGTGCTACTCGCGAAGGCAGTCGATCGATGATCCATTGATGGGCTGTAGCAACTGCCTTGCTCTTGAGCTTGTTCACCACTTCCTGCTTCTGGGAACTCCCTTCACCCTCTTTGAGTTCAATGGTGGTTACATAAGGAGTGCGTGGTATCTTGGGCACAGGTGGCACGGCTGGCAGACTGTTAGCCTTACCCTTCTTCACCACGTTGACGCTGGTGGTGCGGCCTGTGGAACTAATAGCCTCCTTGGCTTCTTCGATGCCTGATCGAACTTCATCCAATCCTTCTTGAAGTGAGTCACGAACCTGGGCTATGGTCCCATGGAGATCGTCTTTGATACTCGTAACAATCGTCTTGTTTCGCTGTCGCTGTTCCACTTTGGAACGCATGGAATTGAGACCGAAGAATCCACTCGTAATGAACAGAAGCACCGCCAGACCAATCCACCAGCCCATACTGGAACGGTTCTTATTCTTGCCTGACATGGTCATGGCAAGCACCACTAATCCCACCACGATGGCGAAGATAAGCGGCGGGCTCAAGGTTAGTTGCATATTGTTCATTGGATGATGTATCTGATGGTTTCTCTATAGATCATTCGTTAGATCGAAGGCTCAATATGCGCTAATTTCCAGCGAAGTGTCCTTTGCGTCTTCCGCATCGGCTGCGACCAGGGGCTAGCTAGCTGTACCACCACGTTAGCCAGTACCAGCGTGAGAATCACAGGGGGCAGATCTGCTCCAGACCGCAGACTGGTACTGACAGCCTTTTCGTTGCCCATCATCATGATCCACATGATACCATACCCGACGATACCCGTCAGCACCATGGACCAGAAGTTGAATCGGCTGGTGCGGAAGCGTGCGGTCAAATCCCACCATTTCATGGCGAACAGACCCACCCCGAAGAAGAACGCATGATACAGCATTACCCAGATGGTGTTCTGATCGATCTGATTACTCGTCGCCTTGCGCACATCCAGCATGAAGGGGCTCATGAACCCTGACATTACCCCGATGGCTAACCCGCAGGCGAGGAGTATCGAGCGACGTGGCCAGGGATCGCTGTAGCGATCTTCCCAGATCTTGCCTGTCACCAGCACCACCCATGAGGTCAGAATCAAGGTGTTCAACATCCCCAGGTATTCACTGAGTCGGAACTCACCCCTGGTGGGGCCCACGATGGCAGCATAGATCAGAATGCCCAGCACGGAAAAGATAGTAGCTTGTACCATCGACCAGCAGAGTTCAGTGATCTTGTCTCGGTTCAGGATGCCGTAACTGCTTGATGTAGGAGGTTGTGGAGTCGGACTTGGAGTTTGTCCTGGTCGATATGGTGTGGTTTGTGCCGAAGGCGAGACGGCTGCCTGCATCGGTATCGGTGCAGGCATCGGCTTGGGCATGCTCTTGACTGTGCCCTTGCCATGCACCTGGGCGACAGCGTTCTGGAACTCGGTGAAGGTCTGGTATCGCTCAACCGGGTTCTTGGTCAACGCTTTGCCGATGACACCGACAAATTCCTTCGGCAGCGGAGTGAGATCGGGCTGCGAGGTGAGATGCTTCATCAGAATCTCGCCCACGGTCTCGCCATCGAAAGGCAGCTTGCCAGTGAGCATTTCGTACATCATCACGCCAGCTGCGTAGACATCGACCTGCTTGCCATAGTTGCCGGTCGAAATTTCGGGAGCCATGTAGTGCACGGTTCCGATCGACTGGGTCTGCGGGCTTTTCTGGGTGCCACTGATGAACTTGCATAGGCCGTAATCGCCTACCTTCACCAGGTTGTTCTCGATGAAGACATTGGCAGGCTTCAAATCACGGTGGACGATGCCACTATCGTGCAGGGCCTGCATCGCCAGGCAGAGATCATTGAAGATGGTGAGGGCTTGATCGACAGGCAAGCCTTCGGGATGCCGGTTGAGAACATGCGACAGGCTCTCGCCTGCCACGTATTCCATGATCACCCAGTTGTCGCCTCGGTCATCGACTTTGATGTCGTAGAGGGAGACCAGGTTCTGGTGCTTGAGGTTGATGCACTGCTGCATGCCTCGGAGTTCAACCTCCGCGTTGCCTCGGACGAGCTTGAGCGCGACTTCCTTGCCTGCTTCGGAGACAGCGTAATAGACTTCACCAAACCCGCCCTGACCGATGCCACGCTTAATCACGTAGCCGGCAAGCGGTCGGTCGCCGGAAGAGTAGATGAACTTGGACATGAGTGCCTTACCTTCGTTGTCTTGCGCTCTCCCTTTCGAGGAGAGTTTCGCTTTTCTGGCTCCCTCTCCCCCCAGGGGAGAGGGTTGGGGTGAGGGGTATCTTTTTGTGTTAAACCAATTTCAATCATGGTTTAACACGAGAACCAACCCCTCACCCCCGGCCCCTCTCCCCGGTAGGGAGAGGGGAGAAAACCTAGTGTCCATGAAACCGTGGCCCCACCGGCTCGAGTTTCAATCTCACATCGTCAGCACTGACGATGGATTTCTGGGTGATCGGTGCACGTCCTTTGCATTCTTTGCCATCCACTTCGAAGGGGCCTGCACATTGCACGGCCAAGCCTTCGCCTTGTCGGACCAGTGCCAGCGGACGGGCCAGGCCGGGCACCTGAACATGGGTGCTGCTATTATCACCCATCAGGCAGGCATCTGCCATCAATATTACGCCATCAATGCTGAGTGGCAGACGGTGTCTGCTGAGGAGTTCGAGTTTAGCGGTTCCACTGACCGCCAGCGGCTGACGGAACCTTAGCTTGCAGGCCGTGCCGAGCGTCAGTTCGTCGCCATCCTTCAGCACAGCCTTCTCCACATTCTTGCCGTTCAGTTGCACGGGTCGCACTGCTTCCAGCACATAGCCCCCTTCGCTATCCCGGC